>JACRIP010000143.1 GCA_016220045.1 Planctomycetota bacterium | reverse complement strand
GTCCCCCTTCCCCGCGTCCCCCACCCCCGCCGCACCTGCCGCCGCGCCCGTCGCCTCCCCCGCGTCCCCCTCCCCCGCCGCAGCGGGGGAGGGTGGGGGAGTGGGCATGTCCGCATTACCCACGGCCCCCGCGGCACCCGACCCGCGCGCCCGCCCCGCGACCTGGCGCGCCACCGCCCGCCCCCTCCTCGGCCTCTGCCTCGCCCTCTTCGTCTGGAACTTCGCCGAATTCGCCCAGGCCTTCTTCCGCGACCCCGCCTGGCAGGCCGTCCTTCTCGCCGCCGCCTGCCTGGCCCCCGCCTTCCTCTTCTCCGCCGTCGCGCGCTACCTCGGCGTGCACGAACGCTTCCGTCGCGCCCGTGCGCTCCTCTACCCGCTCGCCGGCCTGCTCGCCGCCGCCAACGTCGCCCCGCTCGCGCTGCCCGCCCTGCGCGCCGCCGCCGCCGCGCCGGCCTGGGCCCTGGTCAGCCTGGCCGTGCCCTTTCCCTTCACGGCGACCGCCGTTTGGCTCCTCCGCCGCGCCTGGGTCGCCGCTCCCGATCGCCAGGAACGCAACCGCCTCGCCTACGCGCTCGCCGCCCTCGTCGTGTCGATCGCCGCGCGCGCCCCGCTCTTCCTGCCCGATCCCCCCACCCTCCTCCTCCTGCTCGCCCGCGCCGGCAGCCCGCTCGCCGCGCTCCTCCTCGGCTACGCCATCCTGCGTCATCACCTGCTCGATCTCGAGGTCGCGCTCGGCCGCAGCCTCCTTCTCCTCGCCCTCTGCGCCGCCGCCACGCTCGGGTACTTCGCGAGCTTCAGGTATCTCCCTGGGCACCTTGACCTCGCGCTGTTCCTGGCCCTCTGCCTGTCCGGCCTGCTCTTCGGCGCCTTCCGCGCCCTGCTCGGCGCGTGGCATGCCGAGGCGGAACGCACGCGCCGGCTCGCCGCGCTCGGCGCCATGGCCGCGGGCGTCGCCCACGAGATCCGCAATCCCCTGGCCGCGATCTCGGGCGCCCTCCAGTATATCCAGGAGGAGGTGCGCGCCTTGCCGCCGGCCGGCGCGGAGGACGCCGCCGTCGCCGCCGCGCGCGCCGAGCGCCTGCGCTCCTTTTGCGCGATCACGGTCGAGGAAATCCGCCGGCTCGACCGCCTGGTCGAGGAGATGCGTTCCGTCACCCAGCCGCTCGAGCTGCGCCCGCAGCGGGTGCGGCTCAACGACCTGGTCTCCTCCGTGCTCGCCCTGCTCGCGCACGGCCTTGGCCCCGGCGTCGCCCTCGCCGCCGACCTCGATCCGCGCGTGGCCGAGATCGAGGCCGATCCCGAGCTGCTGCGCTCGGCGCTCATCAACCTGGTCAAGAACGCCGCCGAGGCACAGCCGGACGGCGGCGAAGTGCGCGTAGCGACGCGCGTGCTCTCCGGCGTCGCCGGCGGAGGCGGGCCGGCGCCCGCCGTCGAACTCGAAGTGGCGGATCGCGGCGGCGGCGTGCCGCCGGCCGAGCGGGAACGCCTCTTCGAGCCCTACGTGACCACCAAGCCCGGCGGCTCCGGTCTCGGCCTGGCGATCGTCCAGCGCGTGGTCGAGGCGCACCGCGGACGCATCGAGTGGGCCGCGCGCCCCGGCGGCGGCAGCCGCTTCCTCGTCAGCCTGCCGGTCTCCTCACATCTAGGGAAGTAGCCTGATCATGAAGCCCACGCGCGCGCCCACGATCCTCATCGTCGAGGACGAGGTCAACCTGGGTCGGGTATTGGCCGGACTGCTCGAGCAGGCCGGGTACCGGGCGATCGTCGTCGGCCGGGCCGAGGAGGCGCTGCCGCGGCTCGCCGACCCCGAGCTCGGTCTGGTGCTCACCGACCTGCGGCTGCCCGGTCTCGACGGGCTGGAGCTGCTCGCGCGCGCGGCTCGCACCCGCCCCGAGCTGCCGGTGATCCTGATGACCGCCTACGGGACGATCCAGACGGCGGTCGCGGCGATGAAGGGCGGGGCGGGCGATTTTCTGGTCAAGCCGGTGGACCGCGAGGCGCTGCTCTTCGCGGTCGGCAAGGCGCTGCGCGGCGCGGCCCGGACCTTGCCGACGGCGGCGGGAGAGCCGGTCTTCCTGGGCCGCGACCCGCGCATGCAGGCGGTGACGGCGCTCATCGCGAAGGTCGCCCCGTCGCCCGCGACCGTGCTGATCACCGGCGAGAGCGGGACCGGCAAGGAACTGGTGGCGCGGGCGCTGCACGCGCAGAGTCCGCGTCGCGCCGGGCCGCTGGTCAAGGTCAACTGCGCGGCGCTCCCCGAAACGCTGCTCGAGAGCGAACTGTTCGGGTACGAGGCCGGGGCCTTCACGGGGGCGACGCATGCCAAGCCCGGTCGCTTCGAGCTGGCGCAGGGCGGTACGATCCTGCTCGACGAGATCGGCGAACTGTCGAACGCGACGCAGGCGAAGCTGTTGCGCGTGCTCCAGGAGCGGGAGTTTGAGCGGCTGGGGGGCGTGGGCACGCAGCGCGCGGACGTGCGGGTGGTGGCGGCGACCAACTGCGACCTGCGGCGTGCCGTGGCCGCGGGGCGCTTCCGCGAGGATCTGTACTTCCGCGTGCAGGTGGTGGAGATCGCGTTGCCGCCGCTGCGGGAGCGGATCGGGGATGTGCCGGAGCTGGCGCTGGGCTTCCTGGCGCGCTTCGCCGCGGCCAACGGGCGCGGGCCGATGACGCTGAGCGCGGCGGCCTTGGGGCGGCTCGTGGCCTGGCATTGGCCGGGGAACGTGCGCGAACTGGAGCACGCGATCGAGCGGGCGGTGGTGCTGGCGGGCGGGGCGGCGATCGATCCGGCGGATCTGCCGCCCGAGATCGCGGCGGGCGGCGGGCGGGCGGCGCCGGCGGTGGCGCCGGCCGCAGCGGCGCCCGCCGATCTCCCCGCGGCGGCGGCGACCGGGATGAAGGAGATCCTGGCCCACGCGACCGGGGCGCTCGAGCGCACGCTGATCGAGCGGGCCCTTGAGGAATCGGGTCAAAACCGTACACATGCCGCGGCCCGGCTCGGCATCAGCCGGCGCGCGTTGCAGAAGAAGCTCAAGGAATACGGGCTGTAGGGGTGGGCTACCACCACCACGCCAATCGCGATCGGGCAAGCAGGGTCGCCAGGCCGAGGAATGCTGCTCGCAAGGCCCGCCCGTTCGCAGTTGCGCATTCAGAGGCGGTCGCAATACTCGCTGGCCGGGCCACCCCGGGGCGGACACAGGGGTCCGCCCCTACCGAGAGCCGGATGGCCGATCTACCCTGCTTGGCACCGCGGACGGCCCGTCTGCCTGGGGCGGCGATCGGCGGGGTCGCGCTATTTCGCCGGCAGCGCCCGTGCGCGCTTGAGCAGGCCCTCCACCATGACCCGATGGTCCTTCGTGAGGTCGGGCATCTTCAACAGCTCCTGGCATTCGGCGATCGCCGTCGCGGCGTCCTTCATGTCGAGCGCGGTGGAGGCCAGACTGATGCGCGCATATCCGACCTCGGTAGGGGTCTTGCCGGACTCCGCCGCCTGGCGAAAGACCGGGATCGCCTCGGCGGGGCGGTTCGCGGCCTGGTAGGCCTCGCCCAGGGCTAGCCAGGCCTTGAAGAGCAACCCCTTCTCGTTCTGCGGATCCGCGGTCGCGATCCCCTCGATCGCCGCGGTCGCGCTCTCCAGGTCTCCGCGGTCGGCGTAGATCGTGGCCAGGAGCGCCCGCGCCGCCAGGTCGCTCGGGTCCTTCGCCACGCGCTCGCGCAGCTCCGGCAGGCGCTTCTGGCCGCTGATCGCGCGGCGCAGCTCGCCCGCGAAGAGTCGCGCCGGCAGGAAGCCGCCGATGGCCCCGACCTTCCGGCCGGTCTCGTCGAGGAAGACGATCGTCGGCGTCTCGGCGACCCGCCACTCCTTTGCCTGCGTCTTGCCCTCCTTCCCCTGGTTCAGGCGCACCGGCACGACCTCCGCCAGGAGCGGGAGCACCTCGGCGTTGCGCAGCACCTCCGCATCCAGTTTCTTGCAGACCGGGCAGGTGTCCGAGAAGACCTCCACCATCACCAGGCGGCCCGACGCGGCCGCCGTACTCTTTGCCTCGTCGAGCGTCGCGGCCCACGCCGGACCCTCGGCGCGCGCGCTCGGCGCGGCGGCAAGGACCAGCAGGAGCGCCAGGAGGATCGCCGGAACAGGTCGCATCGTCGTACTCCGAACGAGGGACGAGGGGTCAGGGGTCAGGGACGAGGGGTCAGGGGTCAGGGAGCAGGGGGCAGGGGGCAGGGGGCAGGGAGCCATGCCCCTTGGGTCGCGTAGGCCCGAAGGGCCGTGATGAAGTAGCCCAGGGTGAAACCCTGGGACCCCTTCGACTCCCCAAACGGAGCCCTGAAAGGGCGACATTCCTGGTCGCCCGGATCCTGCCCGCCGCCGCAGCGGTCGAGCCACTCACCGTGTTCGCACCCGCGCGGTCCCCCTCCCCCGCCGCACCTGTCGCCCGAAGCGCGCAGCGCGAAGGGGGAGCGGGGGAGGGCTGGGGAGAGGGTAGGTGCCCGGGCCAAGTGCGTGCGAGCTTCTCCACGCCCGCTACCCCATGATGCGTTTCCCCAGGGCCGAGCAGAGCAGGTCGGCGGCGAGCTCGGCGGTGCGATTGCGCTCGTCGAGAATCGGATTCACCTCGGCCATTTCCAGCGAGGTGATGACCTTCGCCTCGGCGAGCAGCTCGAGCGCGAGGTGGGCTTCGCGGTAGGTGATGCCGCCGGGCTCCGGCGTGCCGACGCCGGGCGCTTCCTGCGGGTCCACGACGTCGACGTCGAAGCTGACGTGGACGCCATCGGTGCCCCCGACGTGGCGCAGCGCGTGACCGATGACCTCCTTCATGCCGTACTTGTCCACCTCGTGCATGGTGTAGACGTGTACGCCGGCCTCGGTCAGCAGGCGGCGCTCACCGGGATCGAGGTTGCGCGCGCCGATCAGGACGCAGTGTTGCGGGCGGATGCGCGAGCCCGGCTTGGGGTTTTCGCACAGTTCGCGCGCTCCGATCCCCAGGGAGGCGGCGAAGGACATGCCGTGGATGTTGCCGGACGGCGACGTCTCGTGGGTATTGAAGTCGCCGTGGGCGTCGAACCAGATCACGCCGATGCGCTGCTTGACGCGGGTAACGCCCCAGAGCGTGCCGAGGGCGATCGAGTGGTCGCCGCCGATGACGAGCGGGTAGAAGCCCGCGGTGAGGGCCTGCTCGACGGCGTCGGCCTGGATCGTGGAGAAGGCGACGATCTCGGGAAGATACTTGAGGCGCGGGTCGGCGATGGCCTGGGTTTCGGGAATCGGGACGACGATGTCGCCGATGTCTTCGACTTCGTGGCCGAGGCGCCGCAGCCGGTCTGCGATATGCGCGTAGCGTACGGCGCTGGGTCCCATGTCCACGCCGCGGCGTCCCGCTCCGAGGTCCACCGGGACGCCGATGAGGCGGATCTTCATGCGCGGGTCACTCGATATTGGTGTGGCGCTTCTGCATTTCCTGCTCCTTGACCGAGAGCCGCTGGACGAGGTCGAGGATCAGGGAATCCAGGTAGAGCAGGAGGGTCTGTTCGAAGAGCGTGCGCTGCGGCTGGAGCGAGCGGACCATGCCCTTGCCGTTGGCCAGGCGCGTGCCCGCGGGCAGGTGGATGATGAGGTCGGCGAAGTCTCCGCCGCGGCCGTCGGGAGTGGCGGTGACCAGGACGACCGTGGCGTCGGCCTCGTGCGCGCTCGACATGATGTCGAGGGTCATGCGGGTTTCGCCCGAGCCCGAGCAGGCGAGGAGCACGTCGCCGGTGCCGATGCGGGGCGTGGTGATCTCTTCCGCCACGTGGACGACGAGGCCGAGGTGCATGAGGCGTTGCGCAAAGGCCTTGGCCATGAGGCCGCTGCGGCCCTGGCCGGCGGTGAAGACGCGCTTGGCCTCCACCAGCCGGCGGATCAGCTCGCGCGTGTCCTCGCGGCTGACGCGCGACAGCACGGCGCGCAGCTCGCGCAGGATGGCGGTGTAGTGGGGGGTGGCGGTAGGCATCGGCGGTCCCTTGACGGTGGACAGTGGCCAGTGGACGGTGGACGGTGGACAGTGGCCGGTGGTTAGGGGTTAGGGCGACATCGGGCATATCGCGTAGGAGCGCAGACCGGCTCGTTCGTAGTTCCGCCTTCAGGCGGAACGAATCCCCAGGGGCGTGTGAGGTCTCCCCCCATCTCCCGATGGCTCTCTCGCGCCATCGGAGGGTCCCTGGAGGCGCGCCGCGGCTACCCGGTACGGCCTGCCGCAGACTTCGGACCTTGGACTTTGGACCCGGGACTTTGGACTTCGTTGGGACTTTGGACTCCTACCGCCGCCGCGAGCGCCTCCGCGAGCGTGGAGACCAGCGTCACCCGGGTGCGCGCGCGCTCGGCCGGATCGAGCAGGATCTCGTCCTCGTTGGCGGCGGCGGCGACGATGCGGCGCACGCCCAGCTCCGCCGCCGCGCGCACCCGTTCCGCGGCGCGGGCCGCCGGCAGCACGTCCCCGTGCAGCGTCACGTCTCCCAGGAACACCTGGGATTGCTCGACCGGAAGCCGGCGCAGCGCGGAGACCAGGGCCACGGCGATCGCCAGTCCATTGCCGCTCTCATCGAGCCCCGGCTGCGCGTAGAGCGGCTGCGCCAGCAGGTCGAGGTCCGCGATCTCCGCGTTGCCCGAGGCCACGAGCGCCGTGCGCGCCGCCACCAGCGCGTCGAGATGGCGGCGCTCGCTCCCGGCGTCGCCCGCCCCGACCACCCGGCAGGCGCCGCTCCCGGGCGCGGTCGCGCGCGTCGCCTCGGCCCCGAACGCCACCAGGACGGCGGTCGCGCCGCCGAGCAGCGCCGTGCCGTGCGCCCGGCCCACGCGCTCGCCCTCCGGGGGCGCGGTCACCAGCCCCTTGCTCGCCGCGATCGCGTCGCGCGCCATCTGCTCCTCGAGCGGTCGCACCGTCCACCGCGCCGCGCGCACGTCGTCGGCTTCGACCGGCGCCGGGTTCGTGCCCGCCGCCGCGCGACCCCGCGCGCGGTCGCCGGCCGCGCGCACCAGCCCGCCCAATTCGCGCAGCCGCAGGGTCAGCCGGCCCTCGCGCCCGGCACGCCGCCGCGCCTCCGCGACCACTTCCGCCACCGCCGCGCTCGTGAAATGCGGGATCTTGCCGTCGCGCCGGACCTCCTGCGCCACGAAACGCGCCAGCCGGTCGCGATTCTCCGGCGTGTCCGCCATGTCGCTCTTTACATGGACTTCGTAGCCGTAGCCGCGCAGGCGGGAACGTAGCGCCGGGTGCATCTTCTCGACGTCCTGCAAGTTGCCGGCGAGCGCCAGCACGAAATCGCACGGCACCGGCCCGGTGCGGACCATCGCGCCCGACGACCCCGCGCTGCGTCCGGTGATGGGTAGGGTCTTTTCCTGAATCGCGGTCAGCAGGCTCTGCTGGGATTCCATTTCGAGGGTGGAGACTTCGTCGACGAAGAGGACGCCGCGGTGGGCGCGGTGGACGGCGCCGGCCTCGATGAGCTCGTGGGGCGGGGTTTCGACGCCGCCGGACTGGAAGGGGTCGTGGCGCACGTCGCCGAGCAGGGCGCCCATGTGGGCGCCGGTGGCGTCCACGAACGGGGCGGCGGCGCGCTGGGCATTGGAGACGAGGAGTTTGGGCACGGGAATGGCGGCGGCGGGGCGGATGAGGCGGCGCAGGAGGACGACGAGCATGCCGACCACGAGTCCGCCGACGAGGTAGACGAAGGACTTGTTCTTGGCGGCGAGCCAGAGGGAGAGGAAGGCGGTGGCGACGAGGGCGACGGCGTAGACGAACTGGGCGGAGGCTTCGGCGCGCCGGCGCTCGGCGCGGGCGGCGCGCACGGCCGCTTCGCCGGTGCCGGCGGGCAGGGCGCGGACCTCGGGTAGGTTCTTGTCTTCGGCGCCGGGGAAAACGACGAGGTCCTGGAGTCCGCCGGCGGGGAGCAGTTCGGAGAGGGCGGAGGCGAGGAGGGACTTGCCGGTGCCGGGCTCGCCGACGAGGAGGAGGAAGCGGCGCTGGCCGGCGGCGAGGCGCACGGCGGCGACGCCCTCGTCCTGGCCGATGACCTGGTCGAGGAGGCAGTCGGGGACGGGAATGTCGGCGGTGGTGCGGAACTCCACGCCCGCGGCTCCGAAAAAAAAGGCAGGCTCCCCGTGCGGGGAGTCGGGATTATACCGGGCGCGCGGAGCGGGTGTCAACGGCGGCGGGCGGGTCGGGTGCATGTCCGGTATTGCCGACGCGCTTGTCCCATCGATCGCCGTCCAGGTGACGCGGAGTACTGGGTCGCCGCAGCGGGCGTACCTTGGCGGCAGCACGGCCTCGGTCGTCCTCGTATCTCGTACTCGTACTCGAACGCCCTGGGCATTCGAGTACGAGTACG
>JACRIP010000157.1 GCA_016220045.1 Planctomycetota bacterium | reverse complement strand
GCGCCGGGGCTCAGGCGGGCGCCGTGCCCTGCTCGATCCGACCGGCTTCGGCGAGGTCGGCGTGAGCCCCCTGCGGGTCGCCTTCGATGCCGCGCAGCCGCCCGCGCAGCCGCAGCAGGGCCGGATCCCGCGGCGCCAGCCGCACCGCGCTCTCAAGGTCGCTCAGGGCCGCCGCGGTTTCGCCCAGCTCCTGTAGGAACAGCGCGCGATCCCGGTGCGCCGGCACGCTCCGCGGGTCCGCCTGGACCGCCTTGTGCAAATCGGTGCGCGCGCCCGCCCGGTCGCCAAGCCGCACCCGCGCCAGCGCACGCAGGCGCCACGCCTCGCTCAGGCGCGGCTCCAGGTCGATCGCCCAGGAAAACTCCCGGACCGCGCCCGGAAGGTCGTCGGCGTTCATCAGCTCCTGGCCGTGCCGCATATGCACCGACGGGTCCGCGGGCCGGAGCTCGGCCTTCTGCCCAGCGGGTTCGCCGGCCGCCACCGCGGACGTCGGAGCGGCCGCGGGACCGGCAGCGCCCGGCGCACCCGCGGCGGAGACCGCCGTGCAGATCCGCGCCACTTCGGCCAGGACGGCCTGCTCCGCCGCCGCAAAGTGCGCCGACCAGCGTTGCGGATAGGCGGCGGCGATGGTCGCATCCAGCCCGATCGCCCGCTGATAGTCCTGCAGCGCCAGCACCGCCTCATGGTCGGCCTCGTGGCACCGGCCACGGAAAAAGATCAGCCGCGCATCCCGCGGATGCAGGCTCACGGCCTGGTCGAACGGTCGGCGATCGAGTTGCACGCGCCGCGCCCCGGCCGATACCTGCCGCGCCAGCCAGGCGGCGGCGTACTGCGGGTCGATCTCGACGGCGTGCAGGTAGTTCGCGAACGCCTCCAGCAGCCGGCCGGCCATCTCTAGGGCAATGGCCCGATACCAGTAGGGCTTGGCTTCGCCGGGCAGGAGTCGCACCGCGGCATCCAGGTCCTCCATCGCCTTCTCGGGGTTGCGCAGATTCTGGTGGAAGGCGGCGCGGGCCAGGCGGGCCTCCAGCGAGCGGGCGTTCAGTTCGAGAACGCGATTCAGGTCGGAGAGCGCCGAGCGGCTGGTGCTTTCCTGCCGGCGCAGGAGCGCCCGCTGCAAGTAGGCGTCACCGCAGCGGGGGTCCAGCTCGAGCGCCTTCTCGACGTCCTGGAGGGCGCCCGCGCCGTCGCCCAGGTCCATGCGTACGACCGAGCGCATGTGCCAGGCGCGAGCCGCCTGGGGGTCCGCTGCGACCGCGAGGTTCAGGACCTGGAGGCTGCGCGGCGCACGACCGCAATAGCGCAAGGCGGCGCCGCGTCGCGTCAGCTCCTCGGCGCTGCCCGCGCCGGCCTCCGGGCGCGGCCGCGGATACGCCTCCCCCGCGGCCGTCGCGAAGATCGCCGTCAGTCGTTGCCGGAGTTCGTCAAAGCCCGCCGGGCGTCGTGTCCGGTCCTTGCTGAGACAGGCCAGACATCGGGACCGGCTCTTTGGAGTTTAGGAAACGTTGTCGCTCATCAGGAGGCGGTGGTGAAATCTCAAGAGGCGGTCCCGAACACGGTGTGGCCCGTGCGAGCGCGCGCGGCGAGAGGCCGCCGGGCAGCCCGGCTACCGCGGCGAAAAGGGAAGACGGATGGAGCGAGGAGTGGGAGGGTAGGCGAGCACTGCGGGGGGGGGCGGTGAGTCTCGCAGCGCCGAGCGCAGCGCGGGGGGGGGGGCAGCGCAAACACGCAGGGAAGGCGGCGCTACGCCCCGGCGCTGGCCGCGCCGGCGGCGCGTGAGCGGCACGCCGGACTGGCGGCAGCAAGCGCGCGCCGCGGTTGCCCGCTGCCGAACGTGCCAACCACGGGCGTGCGCAGTCTTCGGCGCCCATTCACCGTGGCGGTTCGAGGCATCTTGCGCTGTCGATCCAGCACCCACGCAGCCATCATACCAGGGTGGAGGCCCTAGTTAAAGCGGAAGTCGTTAATGATTAAGACACGGTCCCGAATCTCTGGAATTCCCCCACCGGCCGTGACAACTTTACTCATGAGGAGACACTGCAAGACTCTCCTCGCCTGGCAAGAGGTCCCAGCGGACCGCCTCCTCCCACGCACACGAAGGGAAGTCATCGAGTCGGACCTTACCAACGCGCCGGACGACTTCCGAGACAAGAGATACCTCGAACACGTCATTGGCTTCAGTGGCGGGCTTCGAGCTTGCAACCGCGACCCTATTCCCTGAGGGGGCACGTCCGACAATGCGCGCATTCGACTCGTTGAATTCAAGAATGTCCCTCACGCCGGGAATCTCTCCATCGAGCATTAGCACTCGCGTTCGATAGGTGAACACGTAGAACCGGCCGTCCGGAGACCATTCGCCTTGGTCTACCTCTCCCGTGAACACCAGAGTAGGCGTTGTAGCCTTGCGACCTACGAAGTACAGCTCTCGGTTGAAGGTGAAGACCGTGCTTCCCCCGGGACCAATCCGGTAGGCGTGGACGACCGCATCGCCAAGAGGCACTCCACGCTGCGCACCAGCCACGCAAATGAAATCCGAAGTACCCCGCTGCCCGGGTGCAGCGATCGTCGTGCGCGTAATGCTATACCCGTGGGCAACTTCGTGGTAGTCGCAGTCCAAGATCTCGACAACTCTTTCCGTAGGCCTTGCGTTCCTGCACCCCGGTGTTAACGCCAGCATCAGCAGGGCGACCGCGCGGCAAATGCTCCATCGAGTTCCGCGACCCAGCACGGGTGCAGCGCCGAGCAGGCGGCATCCGAGTTCACTGCGCATCACTGCGTCCCCCGGCGGGTGCCACGGTTCGGGCCGGAGTCCGAATGTGCAATACGTCGCTGTCTCCCTCCGGCGTCCAGTTCCAGGTGTCCTCTACACGCATGTCATCCGGAAGCTCCGCCATGTTGACCACACCGACCCTTCGCGCAAGGCCTGAGGAAAGCGAGAGTTCGTACAACTCCTCTGGTGTCATTGGCTGCTTGATCACTCGGACACACAATGCCTTGCCGCGTGGCGACCATTCGATGAGCGGATAGGTCCCAGCAGGCGTTACCATCAGGCGACGCGTCGTCTGCGAGGGTGCCTGCAAAACCCAGACTTCCCGATGGTCGCTAGTCCATGCGAAATGATCGCCCGTGGTAGACCAACCAAGTACGGCTAGCGAGCCTTGGGCGAAGAAGTGAGGACGCCAGATCTGCCGGGAAAGGAGAACGAGGGTCTCCTGGCGCAGGGGGGCTTGCGACGCCCACTCCAAGACTGCGTCGGCCGTGTTCGGGTTTGAGTACCAATTCTCAAGCCGTTCGTCAGCATCGAGTTCGTCGCCTAAGTCTGCAGGCGCAAGCAGATCGCGGCGCGGCAGTGGTGCTCCGTGGAGCCTGGGAAGCCATCGCTCACGGATGACGTAGCCGTTCGGAAGCTCGAAATAGGAGAAGGCATCGCCATCGGAAGTTGCTGCCTTGCATCCTAGCAGAGAGAGTGTGGCTACGGCGAGCGCCATTGAACCGATGCTGCGCTCGCGCCGAGTGCTGCGGTGCACCATGTCACAGATCCTCTGCTCGAGCTACTTCTGTTGGCAGTCGTCTACGGTCACGTCCGATGACAGCTTGTACCTCTCCAGCCCCCATTTCCGCAGGTACCGCTCTTTCTGGTCCTTGCTGTGAGCCAGCAAGAATCCATCAATGTCGAAATCAATGGGGGCATATACTTGCTTCAGGGTCGGGAGATTGACGTCGCCGCGCGCCGACCGGAAGGCGAGCAGGACCTCGAGTGTTCTCCGGACCATCTGCTCCTCTTTGGTGTAGAAGTCTTCCTTCACCGCGCGGGGCCTCCGCTGGCCGTGGCAGGTATGGTCCGGGTGGTGCCCCCCGAATATGTGGTCGTCGCCATACTCCTCGTGCGAGTAGGAGTCCTGGAGAACGTGCAGACCCTTGCCGAGGTCCGCGATCAAGATGGCGCGGGCGGTAGCAGACATTGCCGCCCATCCACTTGCCGCCGCGATGGCGGCGTTGACTTTCTGATTCGCAGCAGCGGAGTTTCTAACTACACTGACTTTCCCCTCGTCTTTCGGGAAATGCCACTCGTCCAGGCAAGCCTGAGCTTTCGCGGCTCCCTCGGTGTCGCCACACTTATTGCAGATTGCTCTGCGGACGCCGACAGTTACTGGGTTGGTTTCAGCCGCGGTGTCCACGCCGAAGTTCGCGTCGCCGATGTTTGAGGCCTCTGCGCTGCTCAATCCCGCAATCATGGCCAAGTAGGTCGTGAGCCCGCGATGGACGTCCTCCTCATAGAGCCCCAACGGATCCACACCGAGCGCCGGGCTGTTGTTCACATAACGGTAATCGTTGCGCGACGAATCACCGGCGGCTCCGATCGGATCCCGGCTGGCGAACCGCCCCGTCCCCGGATCGTAATGCCTTGCCCGGTAGTAGTACAGCCCGATTTCAGCGTCCCACTCCCTCCCGGTGAACATGCGCGTGTTGCCGATGGCGCTCGCGCCCCCGACCACTCCCGCGAGCCACCCGCCCGCCCCGCCGTTCGCCGCCGGGTCCCACGCCGACACCGTCGGCATCCCGTATTCGCTGTAGTCGTACCTCTCGACGTTCGCGCCCGCGGCGTCCGTAACCAGGCACACGCTGCCCAGCGCGTCCTCGTGCAGGAAGTACCGCGCCGTTCCGCCGCCCGGCTGGACCCGGTCCATCGACAACACCTCGTCGATGCCGATGCCGTTCACGCACGTCGCCCGGTACGCGCCGTCGCTGCCTTGCTCGGCGATGATGCGCGCCCCGTCATGGTAGTACTCGACCCACCCCTGCTCCTCGCCCGCCACGATGTCGTAGCGGCGCACGCGCCTCCCTAAGGCATCGTACTCGTAGTGCGCGATCAGCGCATTGTCGCTCTTGCGCCACGCGCGCATGAGTTGATTGCGGTAACTGTAGGTGTACGTGTTCGTGCCGTCGTCGAGCACGTTCCCGTTCGCATCGTGCGTGCGCGTCACGCTGTCGACCGTCGCCACCCGGTTCACCAGGTCGGGAGCGTAGATCCCGTTCACGTAGTTGTAGAAGGACAGCGCGCCATCGGTGTCCACCGTCTTGCGATTGCCCGCCGCGTCGAACTCGTACTGTCGCTGCGCGGTGAAGGTCAGGTAATTCGCGTAGCTCTGTCCGGGCGCCAGGTTCGTGACCGGAACGCCCTCCTTGACGCCCGTCAACTGCCCGTGCCCGTCATAGCGATACGCGTCGCCCATGCCGTCGTGCAGCCGCGCGCGGTAGCTGCGTCGCCCCAGGGTGTCGTAGGCGTAGCCGAAGCCCGCGCGCATCCCGGCGCCGTCCGCGTGCGTCCAGGAGGTCACCTGACCCCGATCGTCCCGCGTCGCGGTCAGCGTCAGGCCATTGCTGTAGATGCGCCGCGCGACGGCCGCGCCGGCATAGTCGTAGCGGGCGAGTTCGCTGCCGCCCTCCAGAATCCGCGACCGCCGGGAATGCTCGTCGGTCTCCAGGGCGAGCGTCCGACCGATCGGGTACACCATCCGCGAGCGGTTGCCCTGAGCGTCGAACTGGAACGAAAGGGTGAAGGGCCCGACCGGAGCGTCCGCCGGATTGAACTGCACGCTCTCGGCCTGGTCCAGCGACGTGTAGGCGTAGGACTCGGAGCGAATCATGTTTGTTTCCACCGCGATCAGCCGGTGAATGCCGTCGTAGGTGAAAGCCTGGTCGGCATGCCCCTCGACGCCCTGCGCCTCGGTGACGCTGCGGAATGCGGGCGCGCCGAATCCGGTGTACGCGGTCTGCACGACCGTCCCATTGCGATCGGTGAAGAGCGCGACGTTTCCGGCGTCGTCGTACTCAAAGCTCTCCTGCGTCGCATCGGCGTAGTGGATCTGCGTGGGTCGGCCGAACACGTCGCGAGTGTAGCTCGTCGTGCGGCCCATGCCGTCCACCACGCTCGCGAGATTCCCGTCGCTGTCGAAATCGAAGGTCAGCGTGATCGCCGCGCCCCCGCCCGCCGCGGGCGTCGAGGTCCAGGTGCGCACATTGCCCAGCCCGTCGAAGCTGCGCTGCACGCGATTCCCCTGCGGGTCCGTGACTTCCACGACGTTGCCGCGCGAGTCGTATTTCATGCTGGTGGTCAGGTTGGCGCCGTTCGGGTCCACGGTGTTCGAGATCACCCGATCATACGCGTCGTAGACGCTGTCCGCAACCTGGATGTCGTCCTGGCCGGTGGCGGCGTTCCGCACGCGCCGCTCGCTCCGCGTGACGTTTCCCGCCGCGTCGAGCGTCTGAATCGTGCGCTCGGGCGCCGCGTCCCCGGAGGCGATTTCGGTGAGCCGCCCGGCGGGGTCGCGTGTGAACACGGTCGCGGCCCCGGTGTCCGGCACGATGCGGGTGACGTGGCCCCCGGCGTCGTGCTCATAGGAGGTCACGACCTCGCCACCGGCAATCGGCTGGTTGTCATGCGTCCGGTGCAGGACGCGGGTCTG
>JACRIP010000146.1 GCA_016220045.1 Planctomycetota bacterium | reverse complement strand
CGTACTCGTACTCGTACTCGAATGCCCAGGGCGTACGAGTACGAGTACGAGATACGAGGACGACGGAGGCGATGCTCTTGCCAAGGTACGCCCGCTGCGGCGGCCCAGTACTCCGCGTCACGGGGGCTGCGATCGAGGGGACGAGCGCGTCGGCAATACCGGACATGCACCCGCGAATGATTGCCGGCTCGCAAGCCCCGGCGTACAATGCGCGCCTGCGACCTCCCGCGCGCCCCGCCGGCCCTTCCGGAGGATTCTCCCATGCTGCGCGCCCTTGGCAACTGCTTCCCGGCACTTTCCTCCCGGCGTACGGTGGCCGCCTGGGTGCTGCTGGGCGCCTTGGCGCTCGGGGCCCGCGTCGCCCGGGCCGATCTCTACGTGGATGACCTTAGCGGCATCACGCTCCACGCCCCGGGGTGGCGGCTGGCAGGCCACGCCGCGACGCCGGAGACGCCGGAGCGGCTGCGCCTGGAGCTCGGCGGCCCGGAGGCGCCGGAGGCGTACGTTGCGCTGACTTTGGGACGGGCCGCGGGAACGGAACGACCGACGCTTGCAGCCTTCCGGGAAGAGCTGCTGGCCGGCCTGCCCAAGGACTGGCGGCGGCTGCCGGTCGCGGACCTGCCGGTCGGGACCGCGCGAGTGCCGGGGCTGCGCGCGCGCCTCGCCCTACGCGAGGGCGAGATCGACTGGACGACCGACCTCTTTTTTTTCAGGAGCGAGAACGCGTACTTCTGGATCCAGACGATGGCGGCGAGCGCGAGTCTCGGGCAGATGGAGCCGCGCTACCTGGCGGTGGTGACGGGCGCGGAGCTGGCGTGGGCGGCCGCGCCGGAGGCGGCGCCCGGCGCGGGACCCGAAGCGGCCGCGGGAGACGACGGGCCGGTCGGCACCTGGGCGCTGTTCACGCCCGGGGCCTGGGGCGCATGGCGCGGCGGCGCGCGCGCGACCGCCGGCGACGCCGGTGCGCCGCCGCGGCGCGATCCGCGCTGGGCCGCGGACGCGGGCTTCGTGCAGATCGCGGCCGGCGGACGCTGGATCGCCCACGGCTGCGGCAAGTTCAGCGGCCGCTGGGAGGAGGACGAGGGCACGCCGGTCCTGCGCGATTGGGCGGGCGAGGATTACTGGCTCTTCCCCGACCGGGATGCCCTCGGCTACTGGCTGTGCCGGACGGCCCGGGGCGTGTGGCTGCACGCCGCCCGCATCGCCGACGCTCGGCTCGTGGAGCAGGCGGAGACGACGCCGAGCGCGACCTGCGCCGGGAGCTGGCGGCTGGTCCGCGCCGACTCGGCGCCGGCGGGCGAGCCCGGCCCGGAGGCGACGGGCGACGCGGCGGCGGCCGGCACGCTGGTGATCGAGGCGGCGGGCGCCTGGCGCCTGACCCTGGGGGCGATCTCCGGCGCGGGGACCTGGAAGCCATCGGGCGATCGCCGGATCGACGGGCTGGCACTTGCGGGCACGGCGGGGGCGGGCGCCGTAACCGTACGGGCGGAGGCGGTCGTCACGCTCGACTCGCGGGACAACCGGCGGATCGTGGTGCGGATAGGGGATGTGGAATATCGGGGCACCCGGGCCAATACGCGGTAGTCCCGGGCCCTGGTGCGCACGCGAAAGGGGGAGTCGCCCGGGCGACGAAGGATCGACCTCCGGTGCGGGTCCGTTCCGGCTAAAGCCGGAACTACGAACGACTCGGCAGACCCTGCGACCGAACCGTGAGAAGGCCACACCGGCGGCCAACGGAGCCGTCGCAGTCCAAGCCAATCTACATTCTTCAATCTACATTCTACAATCGCCCTCCCCTCACACCACCCGGCTGAACGCGACCTTCAAGTACCGCCCCTCCGGATACAGACTGCTCACCGGGTGATCCGGCCCCGCTCCGGCGACGCGGAAGGTCCGCAGCTCGCGCTCGCAGGCGTCGCGCATCAGCGCCAGGAACTCCTCCTCGCTCACCAATCCGCTGCACGAACAGGAGACCAGCACACCGCCCGGCTTCACCACGCGCGCCGCCAGCCGGTTCATGTCGTAGTAGGAGCGCCGGCCCTTCGCCAGCTCGGTCTTGTCCCGGACCAGCTTGGGCGGGTCGAGCACCACGATGTCGAAGCGGTCCGGGGTGTTGCGCAGGAAGTCGAAGAGGTTCTGATGATGGAACTCCACGCGGACGCGATTGAGCCGCGCATTCTCGGCCGCCGTCTCCAGCGCCTCCTCGTCCATGTCCACGCCGATCACGCGGCGCGCGCCCGCGACCGCCGCGGAGACCGCAAAGCCGCCGCTGTAGCAGCACAGATCGAGCACGTCGGCCCCGCCCGCAAGTTCCGCCACGGCCCGCCGGTTCTCCCGCTGGTCGCAAAAAAAACCGGTCTTGTGCCCGCGCGCGAAATCGACGGCGAAACGGACGCCGTGCTCGCGAATCGTGACGGGCGGGGGCGGCGGCGGGTCGGCGAGCCGGAAGCCCTCGAGTTCCTGCGAGCGCGTGTCCGCGCGCACGAAGGCGTTCGGCAGCACGCGGCGGATCGCGTCGAGCTGGCGGAACATTCCGAAGGAGAAGAGCTCGACGGAGTGGACATCGGCGTAGCGATCGACGATGAGACCGGGCAGGCCGTCCCCTTCGGCGTGGCAGACGCGCCACGCGTCGGCGACGGCGTCGAGGTGGAGCGCCGCGCGGTTGGCGATGGCCGCGCGCAGGCGGCGCTCGATGATCCCCTCTTCGGCGGGACCGAGCAGGCGGATCGCGATCTCGGAGTTCGGGTTGTAGAAGCCGCAGCCGAGCAGGAGGCCGTTGCGATCGTGCACGTCCACCAGTGCGCCCGGGGAAATCTGCGTGTCCGGCCGCCGCACCATTTTGCGGAAGAAGGAGACGTGCCGGCGGCCGGCGGGCACGCGCAGGTGGACGGCCGGGCGCGGCGGGCCGCCGGGCGCGGCTGCCGGCGGCGGATGGGGCGTGGAGTCGGGCATTTCTGGTACGGCTATCCCCTGAGAAGTCGGAGACTCAATCTGCAATCTTCAATCTGCATTCTACAATCGGTCCGCTCGTTTCCCCCTCGCCTCCGCCTTCCTACCGCATGCACACCGACCGCACCTCATTGAGGTCGGTCATCCCGAGCAGGACCTTGCGGATGCCGTCCTGCTTGAGCAGGATCATGCCCTTTTTGATGCCGGCGGCGCGAAGATCCGAGGACAGGGCCTTGCGGTAAACGAGATGGCGGATCTCGTCGTCGATCACGAGCAGCTCATGGACGCCGAGCCGGCCGCGGTAGCCGGTGCCGCTGCAGCGCTCGCAGCCCTTGGCCACGGCGACCTGGGCGACCTCGCGCTTGACGCCGAGCGCCTGCCAGCGCGCGTCGTCGCCGAACTCGCGGCGGAGCTGGTCCCACGCCTCGGGAGTCGGCGTCGCGGGCTTGCGGCAGGCGCTGCAGAGCGAGCGCACCAGCCGCTGCGCCAGCACCGCCAGCAGCGAATCGCCGAAGGTGAACGGGTCGAGCCCGAGGTCGAGCAGGCGGACGACGGTCTCCGGGGCGTTATTCGTGTGCAGCGTGGACATCACCAGGTGGCCGGTGAGCGACGCCTCGATCGCCGCCCCCGCGGTCTCGACGTCGCGCATTTCGCCGATCATGATCACGTCCGGGTCGAGGCGCAGGAAGGAGCGCAGCGCGCGCTCGAAGGTGAAGCCGATCTTGGCGTGGATCTGGACCTGGCGCAGGCCGGCCTGGGTGATTTCGACCGGGTCCTCGGCGGTCCAGATCTTGACGTCGGGCTTGTTGATGTGGCCGAGCGCCGAGTGCAGGGTCGTGGTCTTGCCCGACCCGGTCGGCCCGACGCACAGGATGATCCCGTAGGGCTCCTCGATGACCTTCTTGAAGGGCTCCAGGTTCTCCGGGAGCATGGCGAGCTCGCCCAGCGCCTTCGGCTTGGACGCGGCCAGGATGCGCAGTACGGCATCCTCCTGATTCCCGGTCGTCGGCACGGTGGCGACGCGCAGCTCGATGTCGCGCGCGCCGAAGTCCTTGAAGCGGATCTTGCCGTCCTGGGGCAGGCGGTGTTCCGCGATGTCGAGGCCGGCCATGATCTTGATGCGCGCGAGGATGTTGCGGCAGAACTCGTGCGGCAACTGGGCGTGATCCACGCAGACGCCGTCCACCCGGAAGCGCACGTGGATCGGGCCGTCGAGGCGCGGCTCGATGTGGATGTCGGAGGCGCCCTTGTCCGCCGCCTGCTCGATGAGCTGGTTGACGAGGAGCACCATCCCCTCGTCGTCGGGCTTCGCCGCCGGCTCCTCCTCCTTCTTGGGCGCGGCGGGGGCCGCGGACTCCGAGGCGCGCTGGTCCTCGATCTGCTTCACGATATCCTTGAGGTCGCGCCGCCGCATGGTGTCGAGCTTGGCGCCGAAGAAGTGGTCGATGAAGCCCAGGATCTCCTCGCGCGTCGAGACCTTGAGGGTGAGGCGCGCCCCGCCGAGTCGCCGTGAGATGTCGTCGCAGAGCGTGAGCGCGCGCGGATTGGTCAGCGCCACCACCACTTTCCCCTCCTCGGAGCGCAGCGGCACGAAGAGGTGGTGCTTCAGGTAATCGACCGAGAACTTCTCCAGCAGTTCCCTGGGCGGCGGGACGGACTCGGAGAAGCCCACGTAGTCGGTACGGTAGAACTCGGAGAGGGAGCGGGCGATCTCGGCGCGGGCGACCTTGAATTTCGCCGCGAGGACGTGCTCGACCGAGCGCCCCTCCTGCTGGGCCAGCGTCTGCGCCTGGTCGTATTGCTCCTGGTGGAGGATGCCGGCCTTGAGCAGGTAGTCGTGGGGCGAGGTGCGGGAGTTGAGGCGTTCCTGGTTCTGGAAGGCGACGCCCAGGGTGGTAGCGAGCTCCTGGATGGTCTCCTGGTGCTGCGCCGTGAAGGGCTTGCCGGACTTCGTGTTGAGCGCCTGGATGACGCCGTGGAGGTTCATTTCGCGCTGGATCGGAACGGCGAGGCACTGCCGGGTGCGATAGCCGGTCCGCTTGTCCCAGGCGGAGTCGAAGTGCAGTTCGGGGTCGAGCAGGGACATTTCGACCGGGTCGTAGACGTCGCGGACATTGAGGGGGCGGCGGCGCTGGGCGACGAAGCCGGCGAGGGAGAGCGGGGAGATCGGCAGGCGGATCTCGCGGATCTCGGTGCCGTCCTTGACGCGCGAGACCAGTTCGTTTTTCCGGCCGTCGAGTCCGTAGATGGTGACGCGGTCGCAGGCGAGGACGCGCGCGATGTCCTCCTTGAGCTTGAGGAGGAGGTCCTCGAAGGGAAGCGTGTGGATGCGCGTGGTCAACTCGCGCAGCAGCTTTTCGCGTTCGAGGGCGGCCTCGACCGCGAATCGCCGGGTCGTCGGCACGGGCAATCACCTGAGATACGGGCCGGGGGGCATGTTGGAATTCGCGCCCGGGAGGGACTCTAGCGGCGGGGGCGCGATGGCGTCAAGGGAAAGAGGACCACGAAGATAGGGCAAAGAGCCACGAAGAAGACGACGGGAACACGAAGGGCCACGAAGACCGGGGGCCGCGACGGTGACTCGGCGGCGAAGCGCCCGCCACCCTGACGTCGCGGCCCGTCGTGGCCCCCACTTCGTGGCCCTTCGTGCTTCTCGTTTTCGTGGTCCTTCGTGTTCCCGTTCTCCTTCGTGGCCCTTCCGCACCACTCCCCAATGTCGCCCCCCCCCCCTCCCCCCTACGGCCAGGCCCCCGGTCCGATCTTGAGGGTGGGCATCAACCAGCGCGGCGCCACATGCAGGAAGGAGGCCCCCACGATCCCATGCCACAGGGCAATCGCGGGCAGATTGCGGTATTTACCGTATAGCAGCGAGAAGAGCGCGCCGCCGAAGCAGCAGGCGATGGTCAAGTGGGGGTTCGGCAGGTGCGCGAGGGCGAAGAGCAACGCGGCGCCGAAGGCGGCGAGCCGGGGACGACCGGTGGCCTCGAGCAGGCGATTGTGCGCGAAGCCCTGGAAGATCCACTGCTGATAGAGACCCCAGAGCGGATACTTCAGGCAGGAAAGCAGCCAGCCGAGCCAGGTACGTGATGGCCCGTAGACCACGCCGAGGAGCAGCAGGAAGAGGGCGAAGGGCCCGCAGACGAGGGCGGCGGCGCGCAGGCAGGGCAGGAAGGTGTCGCGCCGGAAGCCGACGCGCGCGGCCGAGTCCCCGTGCGTACGGTGGGAGAGGAGGACGAGCAGGGCGAGCACGGCCAGGGCGACCGGCGGGCCGAGCTTGCGATCGACCGCGGGGAGAACCACCCACACGCACAGGTGGAACCACGCATAGACGCCGACGACCTCGAGGAGCGGCAGCAGGCGTCCGCCGCGCGGCGGCCACGGCCAGTCGGCGCCGGCCGCAGCGACCGACACGGGCGGATCGGCCCGGGATGCGTCGCCGCCCCCGCTCATCCGCGCGCCCCGGCCGGCTTCTCGAGACAGATGTGGCTGTTCGGATCGAGCAGACAGCTCTTGGCCGCGTTCAGCACCCGGAACCCCTGGGCCGTGAACAACTCCATGACCTTCTGCTTCGGCGTGCCGCCGGGCCCCGAGTCCATCAGCGCCAGCCCCCCCGGTCGGACCACGCGATACACCTCCGGCGCCAGGCGCGCCACCGCCGCCGCTTCAAAGGCACAGCAGATCGCGCCGGAACAATTCACCAGATCGAGGCTGTCCGCCGGAATCGGGAGTTCGTCGAGACCCCGGAAGGTCTCCAGGACCGACTGGACGCGAAAGGCGGCGCGCGCCGCGCTCCCGTCGGCGTGCCGGTAGTCGCGCCGGCGCGCCAGTTCGGCAAACTCCGGGCTGTACTCGAGGCCGAGAATGTCGGAGCCGGACGGCAGATAGTGGGCGAGCACTTCGGTCGAGCCGCCCGTGCCGCAGCAGAGATCGAGCACCCGGTACGGCCGATTCAGCACGCGACCGCTGAGGGAGCGCGGGATCGTGCGCCAGTTCGCCCACCACTGGCGCGCGTTGACGCCGTGGAATTCGGTGGGGTTCATCGCCGAATAGTGTACGCGGGCGTAGGCGTTCACGCGATTGCGGAAGGGAATGCCGCGTCCGAGCCGCACCCAGACCTCGGTCATGGCCTGGCGGACGACGATGATGGGCAGCGAGCCGGGCACGCCGTGCCGGTGGGCGACGCGCCGGATTTCGGCCTCGCTGATGCGCAGGATTTCCTCGTCACGGACGCCGCGCAGCAGTTCCGGCAGCGCCGCGCCGCCGCCGGATATGCGGGAACCACCGGATGCGGGTCCGCGCTTGCGCCTCAGCCGCTCGATGCCGACGCGCACCGGGCTGATCCACTCCCCCAACCGCTCCAACGCCGCTGCTGGCTCCATGCCGATCCTCTCGAAACGGCCCTTCGAACGCCGTCCCCCCGTCAGCGCCGAGTCGGATCCGAATGGACGCGCAGGCCGGCCCGCCGGGATGGACGCGTCGGTCGCTGCCCCGACCGACGTACGCGGCCGACATTCTGCGCACAGAGTCAACAAAGCGGCAGGAGTCTAGCACGGAGCGCACGGGGATTCCAAGCAAGAAAAAAAGGCGGACCGCAGGAGGGCGGTCCGCCCACGGGCGTGCGCGCGAGTTATCGGGCGCGGCCCGGCGCCGCGCTCCGGGGCTACCAGCCGTGATGGTGCAGGCTCTCGACCAGGTACGGGTCGCGCGCGGGCAGGAGCGGCGCGCGCCGCAGCGCCCGGTCCACGCTGAGCAGGAACAGCGCCGCCACGCCCGCCCAGACCGCGACGCCCGGCCAGGAGAGACGCGGCCCGTCCGGCAGCGCCGACGGCATCACCAGAAGATAGACATCCAGGAGATGCCCGAACGCGAGCACCAGACACATGGTCCCGAGCACGCGCGGCGAGCGCTTGCAGGCGGCGGGCATGAGCGCGAAGAACGGCAAGGCGGTGTTCAGCCCGACATTCGCCAGGAAGAGCGGCCACCACCCGGTGCGCTCCCGCGCCAAAAAGTGGACGGTCTCCTCCGGGATGTTCGAATACCAGATCAGGAGATACTGGGAGAGCCAGAGATAGCCCCAGAACATGCTGAAGGCGAAGACGTACTTGCCGAGATCGTGCAGGTGCCAGGCATTGAGCTGCGGCAGGAGTCCGCGCCACGCCAGCGTGAGCACGCAGAGCGTCATCCAGCACAGCGCGGCCACGAACAGGCTGCTGAACACGTACCAGGGATAGATCGTGCTGAACCAGTGCGGCTCCAGGGACATCAGCCAGTCCACCGTCGCGAGGCTGAAGGAGAGGGCGAAGAGGACGGCGAACACCGCGGCGCCGCGGACGTTGGCGCGCGTGGCGGCGACGTCGCCGGTCGCGTCCTGGGCGCGCGCGCGGCGGATCAGCCGGCCGGCGAGGAAGATCCAGAGCGCGAAGTAGAGCACGGTGCGCACGGCGAAGCCGGTCGGATTCAGGAAGGCGGCCTTGGCGGTGAGCACGGCGTCGCCCGCCACCGCCTCGGCGTCCGCCCAATGGTAGAGGGAGTGGCCGCCGGCGAGGAGGGCGAGCATGCCGAGGAGGCCCCAGGGGAGGTAGCCGGAGATCATCGCCTCGGGAATGCGCCTTATGTAGGTATGCCAGCCCGCGCCGCAGACGCACTGGATGGCGACGAAGAGGCCGGCGATCACGGCGACGCCGACGAAGTAGGCGTTGGCGAGGAGGAGGTCGCGCCACGCGACCGCGGGGTCGGCGCGCAGGTCGGCGGCGAAGGCGGCGGCGCCGGCGACGACGACGAAGAGGAGCAGGACGGCCTGGAAGGGCCGCAGCAGGCCGACGCCGGGCGACGCGCCGGGGGCGGCCGTGGAGGACGGGGGCGAAACGCTGTTCACGGGCAAGACTCCTATGATCTACGCGCGCCGGCTCGTTGCGGGAACCTCTGCCGTGGGTTGTGCCACCCGCTGCGAGGATCCGTTCCGCCTGAAGGCGGAACTACGAACGACTCGGTTTGCGCTACGACAAACCACTACGAGTGCGAAGTTTCGCGGCACGGATGCGCGGCCCTCGGGCGGATCCCAGGCCGCCAAACTTCGAAACTCCCAAACCTCCAAACCCCGCCGCATCGCGAGGCCACATCATTTCCCGGGCGACTCCTGCCACGAACGGATGAAGGCGACGATCTTCTTGATCTCGTCGGCGCTGAGGTCCGAGATGCCGCCCGCGCCCTTGGCGAAGGCGCGCATCGGCGTCCCGGGGCGGCCGAGGGCGATGGTCGCGAGCAGGAACCCGTCATCCGCCGCGTTCAGGAACTGCGGATTGTTGATCGAGGGCGCGAAGCCGTTGAGCTCCTTGTTGTTCGCGGGCCCGTGACCCTCGCTGCCGTGACAGCCCGCGCAGTGATTGCGGAAGAGCTCGCGCCCCTCCGCCACGCTCGACGGCGAGCGCTCGAACGTGCGCCGGTAGTCGCCGCCCGCGCGGCCGAGCGCCCGTACGTAGGCGACCACGTCCTCGACCTGCTCCTGCGAGAGGTTGACGTTGCCGCCACGCGCGAACGACTGCATTTCCGTGCCGTCGCGCCCGAGGATCACCGTGCCGATGATGTACCCGTCGGACGCCACCCGCTGGAACTGCGGATTCGCCAGCGACGGCCCGCTGCCGCCCTCGCCGTGCATCCCGTGGCACTTAGCGCACGCCGCCGTTCTTTCAAAGATCTCGCGCCCGCGCTCGGCCGAGACCGATTGGTGCGGTCGCATCAGCGGCTCGACCCGCGGCCGGACGGAAAGGTCCCGCAGGTAGGCGATCAGGTGGTCGATGTCGATCGCCGTCATCGGCAGGAGCGGCTGCTTGCCCTTCTCCCGGAGGAAGCCGTACATCGCCGTACCGGCTTTGCCGTAGGCGATCGTGCGGTAGAGGAACTCGTCGGATACGCTGTCCATGAAGGTCGGGTTGAGGATCTGAATGCCGACGCCGCCCCGGCCTTCGGCGCCGTGGCAGCCCTGACAGGCCTGCTTGTACAGGACTTCCCCGAACTCCGGCCGGCCGCCGCGCCGCGGCGACTTCGAGAGTACGGTCGCCGGGCCCTTGCGCCAGCTCTTGATGAACGCGATGGTGTCCGCCACGTCCGGCGTCGACAGGTGGCGCCACGCCGGCATCGCCGTGTCCGGGCGGCCTTCGACGATCGCCCGGTACAGGAACTCGTCGTCGGCCATCTGCAGGAAGTTCTCGCTCGCCAGACGGGCGCCGATGCCGCCTTCCCCCTTCTTGCCGTGACAGGCGGCGCAGCGCGCGCCGAAGATCCGGGCGCCCATCTTCGGGTCGCCCGCGGCGACCTTCGCGGCCACTTCCGGGTAGGGGGGCGCCGACGGGCCGAAGCGACGGATGAAGGCGAGCAGGTCGGAGACGTCCTCGGTGTGCAGGCTGCTGCCGGCGGGCATCGCCGTGTGCTTGCGGCCGAGCGTGATGGTGTCGCGCAGGAAGTTGTCCGACGCCATCGCCAGGAAGGAGGGCCGATCGAGCGAATTCCCGATGCCCCCGTGGCCGCTGGAGCCGTGGCAGGCGGCGCAATTGCCGCGGAAGATCTGGCCCCCGCGCTTCGGGTCGCCGAGGCGCGCGGCCACGCGGCCGCGATCCGTGTCGGCCGCCTGCCAGCTCCGGATGTAGCCGACCAGGCTCTTGATCTGGGTCGGCGTCATGGTCTTGTCCCAGGCGACCATCGCGCTGCCCTTGCGGCCGTGCGTGATGATGTCCAGGTAGAACTCGTCGGCCGCGACCGCGAGCACGCGCGGATGGTTCAAAGTCGGCACTCCGCGCTGCGGCGTGCGGCCTTCGGGCCCGTGGCAGGTGGCGCAATTCGCCTCGAACAGCTCCTTGCCGTAGTCGGCCGACACCACCGTCTGGCGCCGGGGATCTTCCTGATCCTCGTACACCAGCCCGGAACGCGTGAGCCGCGCGGCCTCGCTCGCCTGCAACTCGCGCAGGTAGCGGATGACTTTCCAGCGGCCGAGCTGCCGGACCTGCGTGGCGTGCGGCGGCATGTTGTTGCGGCCGTAGGTGACGAGGTGGAAGAGGTGGCCGTCGGGCAGATCGTGGGTCGCCTTGCCGTTGATCGGCATCGAGAGCGTCGGCACGACGCGCGCCACCGCCCCGTCGCCGCGTCCGTCGCGGCCGTGGCAGTGGAGGCAGTAGTTCTCGAAGACGCGCTTGCCCTCTTCGAGGGCGGCGAGCGTCGGCGCCACGGGATTGACCAGCTCGACGCCGGCGCGCACGCGGTCGGCGTCGGTCGCGGCGTAGCGGAAGGGCGCGAACCCGCGCGGGATCGTGCCCGGCGGCGGCGCCTGCAGCGTCTGCCCGTCCGGGAAGACCGGATTGGCGGTCAGCGAGCGATAGGCCGGCGAGTCCGCCATCTCCGGGAAAATACGGAGATTCGGCTCGGCGAAATCGCGGCGCGCCGCGACGACGACGGCGGCGATGGCGAGCACAAAAGCGGCCATGACGAGTGTGGGGCGTTTCATGCGGCGACCTCGACCTCCCGGATCTCGAGCGCGTGATGGGCCAAGAGCAGGGCGCGCGCGCGTTCGGCCGCGGCGGCATCGGGCGCGTCCAGCACCAGGGCGAAACGATCGTCGGTCACTTCGGGCAGCGCGAGCGCGGGCGCGGCGCCCGGCACCAGCCCCGAGCGCAGCAGGAAGGCCAGCACCGTGCCGAGCGCGGCGAAGAGCACGCCGACCTCGAAGGTGACGGGCAGGAGCGCGGGCGGCGCCCAGAAGGACTTGCCGCCGACGTTGAGCGGCCAGTCGACGAGAAAGACCCAGCTCTGGAAGCCGAAGGCGAAGAGCGCGCCGGTGACGCCCAGCACGAAGCACACGATGCCCAGGCGCGTCGGGCGCAGACCCATGGCCTCGTCCAGGCCGTGGACGGCGTAGGGCGTGTGCACGTCGCGGATTGCGCCGCCGCCGTCCCGGGCCGCGCGCGTGGCCGCGAGCAGCGCGGCCTCCTCGGCGTAGAGTCCGTAGATTACCTTAGTCGGCATGGGCCGCCTCCGGCGTGGGGGATGCAAGAGCCGCTCCCGGCGCCGCCGCCGCCGTATCCGGGTGTTTCCGGGCGTACCCGGAAACGCCCTTCACTTCGCCAAGCGCGATCATCGGCAGGAAGCGGCAGAACAGGAAGAAGCAGGTGAAGAAGAGCCCGAAGGAGCCGAGCAGCGTGCCGACCTCGACGTAGGTCGGCGCGTACATCGCCCAGCTCGAGGGCAGGTAGTCGCGGTGGAGCGAGACGGTGATGATCACGAAGCGTTCGAACCACATGCCGATGTTGATGAAGATGGAGATGACGAAGAGCAGGCCGGCGCTGGTGCGCACCCGGGGCGACCAGAGGAGCTGCGGGATCAGCACGTTGCAGAGGACCATGACGCCGAAGCCCCAGCCGTAGGGGCCGGCGAGGCGATTGGCAAAGGCGAAACGCTCGTAGGGGTTGACCGAGGACCAGGCGGTGAAGAGCTCGGTGGAGTAGGCGAGCGTGACGATCCAGGAGGTCAGGAGCGTGATCTTGCCGATGGCGTCGAGGTGGCGCGGGGTGATGTAGGCCTCGAAGTGCATGACCTTGCGGGCGACGGTCATGAGCGTGAGGACCATGCCGAAGCCGGAGAAGATGGCGCCGCAGACGAAGTAGGGCGGGAAGATGGTGGTGTGCCAACCGGGGACGATGGAGGTGGCGAAGTCCATGGACACGATGGTGTGGACGGAGAAGACGAGCGGGGTGGCGAGTCCGGCGAGGAGGAGGTAGACCTTCTCGTAGCGCGACCAGGTGCGATGGGAGCCGTTCCAGCCGAGGGCGGCGAGGGCGAGGAGGCGCTTGCGCAGGCCGGGGCGGGCGCGGTCGCGCGCGGTGGCGAGATCGGGGATCAGCCCGATGTACCAGAAAGTCAGGGAGACCAGGAAGTAGGTGGAGATGGCGAAGACGTCCCAGAGGAGCGGGGAGCGGAAGTTGACCCAGAGCGTGCCGCGGGTGTTCGGGTAGGGCAGAACCCAGAAGGCGAGCCAGGGGCGGCCCATGTGGATCAGGGGGAAGGTGCCGGCGCACATGACGGCGAAGATGGTCATGGCCTCGGCGGCGCGGTTGACCGAGGTGCGCCAGCGCTGGCGGAAGAGGAAGAGGATGGCAGAGATGAGGGTGCCGGCGTGGCCGATACCGACCCAGAAGACGAAGTTGGCGATGTCGAAGGACCAGCCGACGGTGCGGTTGAGGCCCCAGGTGCCGATACCGGTCCAGATCTGGTGCGTGACCAGGGTAGCTCCCGTAGCCAGCACCGCGGCGGAGAGCAGGAAGCCGGCCCACCAGAGCAGGCCGGGCCCGCGCTCAAGGGGCGCGCAGACGTCCTCGGTGATCTGGTGCAGGCTCTTGTCGCCGTCCACCCAGGGCCGGCGCAGGTCGGACAGGTACGAGGTTGACATCGGAGCACACTCCGGTCGAACGGGTCTAAAGTCCAACGAGTCCAAAGTCCAACGGTCCAACGGTCCAAAGTCGGACGAGTCCAGAGTCCCAAGCGTCCAACGTCGGCGGCGGGCCGCGCCGGTATGGCGAGGCGACCCGCATCAGCCGGGCGTTGTCTATCGAGACTGCCGCAAAGGGTGGCGACAGGGCGGACACGGGGGTCCGCCCCTACGCCCAGCCACGGCTTTCGGTAGGGGCGGACCCCTGTGTCCGCCCCGGCGTGGCACGGCCTGGGACTCTTGCGACGTTGTAGGGGCCGGCGTCTGCCTGTCCCCGTGATGGCATGGCCAGGCAACGATGTCTGGTCGGCCACACCAGGGCGGCCACAAGGGCCGCCCCTACAGTCGCCGGGGTGCCCACCGTCCACCGGACGATCGGGTGATTCCGGTCGCGAGGCCGAACCACGATCCCCAAACGTCCAAACTTCAAACCTCCAAACTTCACGGCGGCCGCCCCACCGCGCGCGCGCTAGCCATCGTTCCTTACACGCTTCAGGTAGAAGACGCCCGGGCGCGTGCCGATCTCCGGCAGCACGTGATAGCTGCGCGCGTCCTGCGCCAGCTTCGCGATCCGACTGCGCGGATCGTTGAGGTTGCCGAATACCAGCGCCTCCGCCGGACAACTCTGCGCGCAGGCCGGTTTCACTTCGCCGTCCGCGATCGACCGGCCCTCGCCCTTCGCCGTCGCGCGCGACGCCGCAATCCGCTGCACGCAGAGCGAACACTTCTCCATCACGCCGCGCGTGCGCACCGTCACGTCCGGATTGAGCGCGAGATTCTGCACCAGGTCGGCGTGCGCGTAGTCGAACCAGTTGAACCGCCGGACCTTGTAGGGGCAGTTGTTGGCGCAGTAGCGCGTGCCCACGCAGCGATTGTAGATCTGCATGTTCAGGCCTTCGCTGGAGTGCACGGTGGCGAGCACCGGGCACACCGTCTCGCACGGCGCGTTGTCGCAGTGCTGACAGAGCATCGGCATGAAGCCGACGTGCGGATTCTCGTCGGGGGCGCCGGCCGCGCCGGAGTAGTAGCGATCGAGGCGCAGCCAGGCCATGTCGCGGCTCTTGCGGATCTCCGCCTTGCCGACGACCGGAATGTTGTTCTCCGCCTGGCAGCCGAGCACGCAGGCCGAGCAGCCGGTGCAGGCGTTGAGGTCGATCGCCATCCCCCACTTGTAGCTCGCGTATTCCTGGTCGGGCCAGAGGCTCGGCTCGCGGTCGCCGGCCGCGCCTTTCAGGACCGGCGCCGCCGCGACCGCCGCGCGCTCGGCGCCGTGCCCGCCGGCCGCGTGTCCGCCCGCAGGAGGCGCCTCCGCCGCCGGCGCCTGCGCCTGCCGCGCCAGTTCCGCCAGGGTGATCCCGAGCGCCAGCGGCCGGTCCTGGCCGGTGAAGGGGACGGTGGACTGGTCGTAGGTCTGGGTCTTCGCGAGCAGCGCCATTCCGGCCACGGCCGCGACGCGCACGGCGGCCAGCCCGACGAACGGATAGACGTCCGCGCCCGAGCCGTCCTCGCGGTCGAT
>JACRIP010000145.1 GCA_016220045.1 Planctomycetota bacterium | reverse complement strand
GCGCCGCGATGAGGGGTGATCCGGACCGCCCCCCACCCCGACCCGCCCCCGCGTCGGCGGGGGAGGGGGACGATGCCTGCGCCGAGGTGTCGGGCGCCGGCGGCGGCACGGGCCGGAACCCGGCGCTGGTCGTCGCGGCGCGGAAGACCAGCGAACGCTCCGGGCACACGTCGATGCAGATGCCGCAATTGTCGCACTCCATGCCCGTGCGATCGGTCATCGGTTTCAGCGCCATCGGGCACGCGACGTCGCAGAGCGTGCAGTGCGTGCAGGTGGCCTGGTTGCGGCGCACGCGCAGCAGGCGGAAACGGCCGGCGAGCGAGTAGAGCGCGCCGCCCGGACAGAGCGTGGCACACCAGAAGCGCGGCGCGACGAAGACTTCGAGCCCGACGAGCGCGAGCAGGAAGAGCGTCGCGCCGGTGAGGCCGACGACCGCGAAGCCCGGCCGCCCGGCTTCGGCGCGGTCGAAAAGCGCCATCACGAACGTGTGCGACTCGCGCGCCAGCAGCAGGTACTTGTTGGCGCGGCTGAAGCGCACGGCGAGCGGCGAGATTTCCAGGAAGCGCAGCCCGCGGCGCAGCTTGTCGCCCAGTTCGAAGAGGAGTCCCATCGGGCAGATCCAGGAGCAGAAGACGCGGCCGAGGAGGAGGGTGCCGAGGAAGGGCACGGCCAGCCCGACGAGGAGGACGGTGGCGACGCGATGGGAGGCGAAGGCGCTTTCGGCGCCGGCGAGCAGATCGGTGAGGGAGAGGCCGAAGAGCCGGGCGGACCAGGGCGAGCCGTAGAAGAGCGCGGTGCGTTCCAGGACCGCCTTGCGCGGGCGGCGCGTGGGCACCCCGCCCTCGCCGTCGGGCAGGCCGGCGCGCAACGCGCGGTCGGCGCCCGCCAGCAACTCGCCCTGGACCGCGCCGTCCCACTGTTCGATGACCTTGTCCACCTGGCGGGCGGCCAGGTAGTTCGCGTAGCGCGAGACCAGGGGCAGGGCGAGCATGACCAGCACGACCGCGACCTGGACGAGGCGGCGCGCCGGCCAGACTTTCCAGCTCCAGCGGGGGCGATTCATGCGCCGATCCTCCGCGGACTGAAGACCCGGATGGCCTTGTCGCGCTTCACGATGCAGGCCTCCTCGCAGAGCCCGCAGCCGACGCAGACGGCGGGGTGCACGGTCGGACGAAAGCGGCTGCCCTGGGTGATCGCCTTGCCACGCAAGGGGCAGACCGTGTAACAGGCGCCGCAGATGCCGGTGCCGTTCGTGCTCACGCACAGGGCCTCGTCCACCACGGCGGTGCCCATGCGCGCGAGGGTCTTCTGCGCGAGCGGCAGGAGGGCGCCGGTCGGGCAGGCCGGGCCGCAGCGCAGGCAGAGGTTGCAGGCGGCGGTCTCGGGGCGGATATACGGCGTTCCCTGGAGATGTCCGGCGCCCGGGCCGAAGAGGCGGATGGCGCGGGGCTCGCAGACGTCGGCGCAGAGGGTGCAGCGGATGCAGGCGGCCAGGAAGGCCGCCTCGTCGAGTGCGCCGGGCGGGCGGACGAGGCCGCGGGTGCGCAGCTCGGGGCCGGCGTCGAGCGCCGGTTCCTCGCGGACGACCGCCGAGAATTTGAGGGCGAGGGCGACGGCCAGGGCGCCGACCAGGGTCTGGGACACGAACTCGCGCCGCTTCATGCGCCCTCCCGGCGGCCGCCGCGCACGGGGTCGGGCACGACGACGATCGCCTGGGGGTAGCGGATGCAAGAGCGCTCGCACAGGCCGCAGCCGACGCACCAGGCGGGGTCGAGGATCGGGGTTTCGAGGATGCCGGCGCGCAGGGCCTTGCCCTCGAAGGGGCAGGCGCGGATGCACACGCCGCAGGAGCGGCCGTTGTAGGAATGGCAGAGATTGGTATCGACGCGCGCGACGCCGAGAGCGACCTGCCGGTGGAGCGCCTCGGGGGTTTTCCGGATCAGGCCGAGCGCGCCGGTCGGGCAGGCGGCGGTACACCGCAGGTACTCGGCCTCCTTGAGGCTGCCGCACAGGTTGCAGGCCTGCTGCCGCGGGAAGATGACCGGCGTGCCCTCGTCACCCGCGCCCGGTTCTACGGAGAATACCTTGCCATTCTCCGGGGTCAGGGTGGTGATGCAGCGGTTGGGGCAGGCGTCGGCGCAGCGACCGCAACGGATGCAGGTGGCGAGGAAGTCGGGCTCGGGCAACGCGCCGGGCGGGCGGATCACCACCGACCGCGCTTTCCCCGGGCGCAACAGTTTCAGCCCGACCAACGCCGTCGCGGCGAGGGCCGCCAGGTTTTTCAGCGCCGCGCGGCGGGTCCACGACATCGGTCGATCAACCCCGGTTGGATGGTTCGAGCGGACGAAGTTTGGAGGTTTGGCGGTTTGGCGGTTTAGAAATCAGAGTGTTTCCCTAGATGATCGGCCTCGGCGAGCGTCACGGGAGCGCTCGTGGAGGACCTTCCCTGCCGGGAGCGGATCACGGTGAGTTTGCGCGGTGGCGCTCGGAGGTTCGTCCGTCGGGGTCTCAGATTCCAAACCCCTAAACCACCAAACCCCCAAACTTCCGTTCCGCTCCCGGCACGACGTTGCGACCCGTGCCCGGGTGCTGGACTTTCTCAATGCGGGCGGGCGTCAGATCTTCTCGATCCGCGCCGCGAGCTTCTTGTAGTCCGCCTGCCCGCTCACCGGGTCCCAGGCGCGATGGCTCACCGCGTTCACCAGCCAGCGGTTCTTGGCCGGATCGGCGCTGTCGGCCACCGACAGGTTCCACGGACTGAAGGTGTACCCCGCCGGCACCTGGCTGCGCGCGGGCTTCACCACCGATTCGGTCCCCACCGAGACCCGCGCCTCGTAGGAGCCGCGCCGGGTGACCACCCGAATGCGCTCCCCGTCCTCCAGGCCGTAGCGCTCCGCGTCCTCGGCCGCGACCTCCAGGTACTGCTCCGGCACCAGCTTGAGCGTGGTCGCCCCGCGGATCGTCTTCGCCGTGTGGAAGTGCTCGTACACGATCCCCAGCCCGAGCCAGAAGGGGAACTTGTTCTCCTTCTTCGCGTCGTCCAGGGTCTTCGCCGTATCCTCGTAGAACTCGAGGTCCGGCAGCTCGGGCATAAGCGCGTTGTCGCGCGCCTGGGTCAGGAGGTCGAGGTTGTCGATCATGAAGGGCTGCTTCTCGGCCGCCGCCAGGATCTCCTTGGGGGAGGCGCCGGCGTTGACCAGCACGCCGACGCTCTCGCCGAAGGCCATCAGCTTGCCGGTGATCTCCTTCAGCTTGTCGTAGTTCTGCTCGCAGAGCTTGAACTTCGCCTTGCCGTCCGGATGCGCGAAGGCGCCGTAGGGCTTGCCTTCCCAGGCCTCCTGGCCGAGATAGCGGCGCGGCGTCCCGCCCTTCTTCGCGATCTCGTAGTTGGGCGCGGGCCACTGGATGCCGCGCAGCCGCCGGAGCTGCTCATAGAGGCCGATCTTGTCCTTCTCCTCGACCTCGAGCATGCCGGTGAAGTCCGCGTCCGAGCCCTTGGAGGCGCGGATGATGTCGCGGAACACGTCCTCCGGGTTGTAGAAGGCCTGCCCGTGGGCGTTCTTCAGGGTTTTCTGGTAGGGCAGGATCTTGTCCACGTCGAGGCCGAGCTTCTTGCCGATGGCCTTGCCCTTGTCGATCGCGAGGTCCATGTCGGGCCAGGCCTCGATGAGCGGCTCGCCCTTCTCGTTGCGCGCGCACATGACGCCGTCGTTGACGTAGAGCCGGCGCTCGCTCTGGATGTAGACGCCGCCGGTCCACTCGCCCCAGGTGATCGCCGGGAAGATGACGTCGGAGTAGAGCAGGTTGGGCGCGTGCCGGTAGATGTCCTGACAGACCACGAACATCTTGGTGAGCGCCGGGCGGACGAGCGTGGCGACGTCGGGCATGTGGATGTGCGTCGTGTACATCCAGAACATCGCCTTGAGGTCGCCCTTGAGCGCGCGCTCCATCATGCCGATGACGAGCGGATTCTTGTACTGCTTGGTGACGTCGAGCCGGCCCTCGGGCAGGCGCCAGCATTCGTTCATCCACTTGCGCCAGGCGTCGTTGTCGAGCGGCTTGTTGAAGGGCAGGCGCCCGGTCAGGCCGCCCATCAGGCGCTCGCTCATCGCGTTCGGCTGGCCGGTCTGGGAGTGCGTGCCGCAGCCCGGGCGACCGAGGTTGCCGGTCAGGAGGTGCAGGTTGATGATCGAAATCGTGTTGTGCTGCCCGTGCAGCATCTGGTTGTAGCCGATCCCCCAGAAGGTCAGGACGCCGCCCTTGCCGCGCTTGCGCCCCTTGATCGAGGCCTCCGCCCACAGCTTCGCGGCGTTCTCGATCTGCTCGACGGTCACGCGCCCGCGGTCGACGAGCTTCAGCCGCTCGATCACCTGCTGCGGCGAATACCTGGCCTTGATCCCCTCGATGTACTCCTTCCAGCCCGCCGTGTTCTTGTCGAGCCAGTCCTCGGGCATGACTGCGTCCGGGTGCTTGGCGAGGATCACGTGCGCGATGGCATTCAAGTAGGAGATGTCGCCGTTCAAGGTCTGGAAGTGGTGCGAATTGCGCGGGTTGACGTCCTCGAAGCCGCTGACGGTGCCGGTGCGGCGCGGGTCGCTGACCAGGGTCGGGATGTCCGCGGCCTTCTTGTAGTCGGCGATGCGCCAGAAGAGGACCGGGTGCCCCTCGCGCGCGTTGTGGCCCCAGAGGGTGATGAAGTCCGCGCACTCGATGTCGTCGTAGGAGGTCGGCGGCGTGTCGGAGCCGTAGGAGGCGAAGTACCCGGTCACCGCGGAGGTCATGCACATGCGGGCGTTGGCCTCGATCGAGTTCGAGGTCAGGATGCCCTTCATGAGCACGTTCTCGATCCACTGGGCTTCCATGGTGAGCTGCCCGGAGCCGTTCAGGCCTACGGCGTTCCCCCCATGGGCTTTCACGATGGCGGCGATCTTCTCGGCGACGAGCTCCTCCGCCTCCTCGTAGGTGGCGCGGCGGAAGACGGAGTCGTCGAACTTGCCCTTGGTGTCCGAGACGTGGCCGGTGAGCGGGTCGCTCATGTCCTTGCGGATGAGGGCGTATTCGAGGCGGTCCTTGTAGACCGGCTCATTGGCGTTCAAGCCCTTGATGCACTGGACGCCCTTGTTGGTCGGGTGCATCTTGTCGGGGACGATACCGACGATCTTGTCGCCCTGCGCCTGGATCAGCGTGCCGCAGCCGACGCCGCAGTAGGGGCACTGCGCCTGGAGCTGGCGGACGCCTTCGCCCACGCCGGCGCCCGGCGCGGGCTCTTCCGCGCAGGCGAATTCGCCGGGAAAGAGCTGGGCGATGCCCAGCGCGGCCGCGGCGGTGCCGGTTACCTTCACGAAGTCGCGACGATCCATGTCCGGGCCGATCCCTGCTCCGTCAAGACCCATGAGCTCGCCTCCATCCTGATGATCGAGTGCGGCCACGTCGTTGCGACCGCATTCCACACAGCATGTCTGGTTTGTCCAATGACGCACCGAGGGCGTTGACTCGCCCCCTATGCAATGGCGGTGCCATGTCCAATCGTTGTCGCGGGAAGGCGTCGCGGCGGGAGGCGCGGGCGCACGTCCAGTCCGCGCGCGGCGTCGGTTTGGCGGCAGGGAGAGGCGGAGGGAGGGCGGCGCGGGTCGGGCCGGGAGAGGGCGGAAGAGGGCGGGAAGGCAGCGACAGGCAGGGGGTGCATGGGGCGGCGCGCGCGGAAACCGGGCTGCCCGGGCGCGGAATTTTCCGCAGTCGGCGGGGAGTTCTTGCGGATTCTGACGCAGCGGCCCCGGTGGGGCGCACGCAGGCTAGGGCGAATCGCCTACCTGTGCGCTTTCCCTTGCCGCCCGCCCCTGCCGGGTCAGTGGGGGATTTCGGAGGGGGGCGGAGTCTCGAGCGGCACTTCCTGGAGCACCCCGGTTTTCATCCAGCGGCCCAGGAGCGGCTCCCAGGTATATGCCTGATGCAAGGCCACGCGGTAGAGCGGCCCGCGGACCATCGTCCCGATGTGCTCCATCACGCGCGCGACGAGCACGACGTCGACGTCGTCATGGGACGAGAAGAACCCCAGCTCCCACTCGGGCGGCAGGACCTCCCACTCGCGCGCCGCGCCGGTCTGCGGCCAGCGCTTCTTGACGGCGATGCTCGCCAGCTCCAGCTTCTTTTTTTCGGTGGCGTAATCTCCCACTACGCCTTGGAAGAGCGTGCCGGCCTCGCGTTCGAGGTCGGTACGGCGGGTCTGGAGCCGCATCATGCGACAGCCGACGAAGGTCAGGACCACGAGTGCCACGACCAGTCCGACGGCGAAGGTGCCGAAGCTGCGCATGAATTCGCGGTTGAAGCGACCGCAGCCGCCGCAGGTCCAGTCTTCGGCGAGGCTTTTCCAGCCGCAGGCATTGCAGATGACGGTTTTTTCTTCGCGCCCGAACTCGCGTTTGCGGCCGATGACCTCCACGTCCTCGGTGGTCAGGCCGAGCATGGCGACGTTACCGGGGACGTGGATCGGCTGGTGGCATTTCGGGCACTCCATGGAGCGGCCGGCGAGATGGTCGGGGGCTTCGAGGGCGAGGCCGCACTGGCAGCGAACGACGGTCGGCATGATCGGGGGCTCCGCAGGGAGGGGAGGCGCGCCGGTCGCGGCCGGGGCGCGGTGGAGCGCTGACTCTACCATGAACCATACCTGGGGGGGGTGCGTCAAGTTTGACCCGCGCGGGCGAATGCGCTACGATGTCGCCCCGGCGTGGAGCGCCGCCGACGACCCGCCGATCCTGGAGGGGACCTCCTCGCCGGCCCGGAGATATCGCATGCCCGACCCCGAGCCCGCTCCTGCCGCATCGCCCGGCGCCGTCGCACCCGCACCGTCCCCCTCCCCCGCCGCAGCGGG
>JACRIP010000156.1 GCA_016220045.1 Planctomycetota bacterium | reverse complement strand
CAGACGAGGCCGGTGTTCTCGGTGAAGATTTCCTTGAAGAAGGGCTCCCACTCCTTATACAGGAAATACAGGAGCTGGAGATTGAGCCAGTCCTTGTGGGCCATGGAGTGTTCCTTCTGCCAGCGCAGGGCGATGGCGCGCTCTTCTTCGAGAGAGAGGCGATGACCGCGGCGTTCGCCCTCGCACCAGCGCTCGAAGCTGATGCGTTCGAGCTGGGAGCGGATGGTGTAGGAGGCGTCGACGACGCTGCAACCGCCGTGGCGGACGAGCGCCATCTCGCAGGCGACGATGAGCGCGTCGAGTCCGTTCTGGCAGGGCGCGACGCGCGCGGAGAGCAGGGCGATTTCGACGCAGTAGCTGCGCAGGAAGCGATTGAGCGGGCCGCGCCAGACTTCCATGCGCCCGGCGCCGTAAAGCCGCTCGAGCTCGCGATGGGCCTGGTCGAGCAGGCCGAGGACCTCGCCGACCGCGTCGGGTCCCTTGGCGGCGAGGGTGTCGCCCAGCGGCTGGGTGGCCTCGAGCTTGTCGATGCCGTAGCGCTGGAGCAGGTAGAGACGGGCAGCGGGGTAGACGCGCTCGATCTCCGCGACCGTGGAGAGGCCCGAGAAGGGCATGGAGTTCTCCGCCAGCGGCTCGGGACGGCCCGGTGGCGCCCACCGGGAGTGACCAGGTGCGTGGCCGGGTAAGGCGCCGGTTACGCACGCCTGAAGAGTGCCAGTTTACCAGAGGCGCGCAGGGGGCGCAAGGGCGACGCGGGAAGAGCTGCATGACCGGGTTTGGATCTCGACCGGACCGGTCGCACGCATCGAGAGCGTGACTCAGCCGCCCGCCGAGCTCGGTTTCGGGTCGCGTCCTCGTAGCTCGTCGTCGTCGTCGTCGTACTCGTACTCGTACTCGAATGCCCTGGGCGTTCGAGTACGAGTACGAGTACGAGTACGACGACGAGGGCGACGAAGACGACGAGGACGACGAGGACGACCACAACGACGAGGACGACGAGGAGGGGACCGGGACGGGAACCCCAGGAGGAAAGCAAGGATTTGCGAGCTGGTGGTAGTCCGCCGGGCCGCGCCGCCGAATTCCCCAAACCGGCGGGCGGGGAGGGGGATAGAGGTCTTCAGGAGGACGTGATGGAGGACAGCCGGAGCGATCGCGACCTCGTCCTCGCGTTCCGCCTGGGAGACCGAGAGATGTTCGCGGTGTTGGTGCGGCGCTACGAAGAGCCGCTCTACCGGTTCTTTCGTCGGCACGCCGTGGCGCCGGACGTGGCGGACGATCTGTTCCAGGAGACCTTTCTGCGCGTCTTCCGCGGGCTCGGGAGCTTCGATGCCGAGCGCGAGTTCCGGCCGTGGCTCTACACCGTCGCCCTGAATTGCCTGCGCAAGCGCATCGGGCGGCGGGATGCGCGCGAGCCGGCGCCGCAGGCGCTGCCGGACGGCGATGCGCCCGGCGCTCCGCCCTCGGGGGAGCGCGCGCCGGAGGCGGCCGCCGCGGACCACGAGCTGGCCGAGCGCGTACGCCGCGCGGTGGCGACCCTGCCCGACGGGCCGCGTGAGGTATTTACCCTGTATCAGTACCAGGGCCTGAGCTACGCCCAGATCGCCGAAACCGTGGACCGGCCGCTGGGCACCGTGAAGTCCCTCATGCACTCGGCGTTGGTGCGATTGCGCGAGGAACTGGGCGATTACTTGAAGGCGTGAGCCATGACCTGCGCCGAAGCACGAGCACGATTCCTGGATGCCCTCTATGGGCTGGCCGACCCGGCCGAAGAGGCGCAACTCGCCGCGCATCGGGCGGCGTGCGCGGAGTGCGCGCGGGCGCTGGCGGGGTTGCGCGAGCGCGTCGCCGGGCTGAACGCATGGAAACCGGAGCCGCCGCCGGCCGGACTCGCGGATCGGACCGTGCGCCGCGCGGACGGCGAGTCCAAAGTCCAAAGCCCAAATTCCGAGAGCGACGGGTCGCCCGCCGCGGAGCTCACCGGCGCCGGGCCAGCGACCCCGGCCGCGGCGGGCGGCGGCACGGCGGCCCGCGCTGACGAGCCGAGCGTCCCGGTACCGAGGGCGTGGGCTGCCGGCGCGGCGGGGCGCTGGGTGCGCTTCGGACGCGGGCTGGCCGCGGCCTGCGCCGCGACGCTCCTGGTGTTGCTCGGGATCGAGGGCTACGTCAACAGCCGCCGCCCGCCGCCGCAGGACACTCTCGTGCTCGGCGAGAGCGAGTGGCTCGCGGGCGGTCCGGCGGCGCTGCGCGTGCTGGTGCGCGACCGGCGGACGCTGCGCCCGGTGGCCGCTGCGCGCGTGGCCGTGACCCTGGAGCGGAGCGCGGGCAGCGGGTTGGGTGGAGGGAACTCGGAATCAGGCGAAAGCCTGATCGCGCTCGGCGACTTCCGCACCGACGCGGAGGGCAATGCCCCGGCGCGCTTCGACCTGCCCGACCTGCCCGCGGGCGAGTACCGGCTCGCCGTGCGCACGGAGTCCGCGCTCGGCGTGGACCGGGTCGAGCGCACCGTGCGCCTGCGCCGCGGCTACACGCTGATGCTGGCGTGCGACAAGCCGCTCTACCAGCCCGGGCAGACCGTTCATCTGCGCACGCTTGCCCTGCGCCTGCCGGCGCGGCGCCCGGCCGCCGACGCGGCGGCCGTATTCACCGCCACCGATGCCCGCGGCTTCGTCGTGTTCCGGCGGGAGGTGACGACCTCGGAGTTCGGCATCGCGGCGGTCGATCTCGCGCTGGCCGACGAGCTCAACCTCGGCCGGTGGCGGCTCGCCGTGGAAGTGGACGGCGCCCGGTCCGAGCGCACGATCGAGGTGCGTCGCTATACGCCGCCGCGCTTCCGCGTGGAACTGCAACCGGAGCGGCGGTGGGTCGTCCCGGGCGCGGTCGTGCGCGGCCGCGTGGCGGCGGACGGCTTCTTCGGCCGGCCGGTGGACGGCGCCGAGGTAACGGTTAGGGCGTTTACCGGAGATGGACCCGGGGCGGGCGGCGCGGAGGAGGGGAGCGGTGGTGAGGACGGGGAGTCTGCGGCGAGGATCGCGTCCGCGGCCGGCAGGACGGGCGCCGACGGCGCCTGGACCTTCGAGTTGACGTTGCCGCCGCTCCTGCCCGCGTCCGGGGCGGAGAGCGAAACCGCGGTACTGCTGGAGGCCGTGGTGCGCGACCGCGCGGGGCGCGAGGAACGGCGCACGGCGCGCCTGCGTGTGACCGACGAGGAATTGCGGGTGGTCGTGGCGCCCGGGCAGTCCACCCTCGTGCCGGGGGTGGAAAACGAGTATTTCGTGCTCGCGACCTATCCGGACGGAACGCCCGCGACGGGCAACGCGACGCTGGATTTTGCGGCGGGCGACGCCGTGCTGCCGGGGCAGGTGGGACCGTTGGCGCTGGACGCGGCGGGCGCGGCGCGGTTCGCGGCGTCGCCGCCGGACCGGGCCACGCGGGTCATCGTGGGCGTAACGGACGCGGCCGGCCGGAGCGGCCGGGCGCGGTGCGTGCTCTACGGATTCTCGAGCTTCTACAACCACGTGCTGCGCACGGACAAGGCCGGCTACCGGGTCGGCGAGACGGTAAAGGTGCAGTGTGTGCTGCCCGAGGCGGAGGAAGGGACGATCCATCTGGACGTGCTGGCGGGTCGGCAGACGGTGCTGACCCGGACGGCGCGGATCGTGGCGGGCCGGGCGGAGCTGGAGTTTCGGGCGAGCGCGGAGCTGGCGGGCACGCTGGAGCTGCAGGCGTGGCGGGTCGCGCAGAAGGGGGACTGGGCGCGCGAGACGCGGTTGATTCAGGTGACTGCCGCAGACGAGCTGGCGATCGAGGCGCGACTCGACCGGGCGACGTATCGGCCGGGAGAGGAGGCGGGGGTGCGGCTGCGGGTGCGGGGTGCGGACGGCCGGCCGGTGCGCGCGGCGCTGGGCCTGGCGGCGGTGGACGAAGCGGTGCTGGCGCTGGCGGCGGCGGGAGGGGGCCTGGGCGGCGCCGAGACGGCGGCGGCGGAAAGCGCCGGCGCGACGGCGTTG
>JACRIP010000155.1 GCA_016220045.1 Planctomycetota bacterium | reverse complement strand
TCACGATGTCGGTCGAGGAGAGCGAGAAAAAGAGCACGAAGAAGACCAGCACCTGCATGGTCAGGTCGGCGAAGGTCAGGGTCCAGATCGCCGCGCCTTCTTCGGCGCCCGAACGGGACCGGGTCAGGGCCATGGGGCGACTCTCCGATGCCAGCATTCCGACCCGGGCGATCGCATTGCGGATTTCGGATTGCGGATTGCGGATTGCCGCGGCACCCAATCGGCCCTGCCGCGGAATCTGCTGACTCCCGAGTCGGTCCGCAGCGCGGCGAAGCGGCGGGCGCGGGCGCGAATCGCGTCACTCCGAAGTCCGCAATTCGAAATCCGCAATCCGCCATCGGATCACCCCGCCTGGCGCAACCGCGGCGGCAGGTAGATCCGCAGCTTCTGTTCCACCACTCTCGGGTTATCGCCCGACTGGATGGACATGACGCCGCGGATGATCATCTCCTTGAGGAGGACCTCTTCGCGGGAACGCATCTCCAGCTTCTTGGCCATGGGCATGGCGACCAGGTAGCAGCCGACCGCGCCGTAGAGCGTGGTCAGGAGGGCGGTCGCCATCGCGGGGCCGATGATCTTCGGGTCCTGCAGGTTGCGCAGCATGGCCACGAGCCCGATGACCGTGCCGACCATGCCCATGGCGGGCAGATAGGTCGCCAGGGCGTCGAAGACCCGGCGCGCGCGTTCGTGCCGATCGCGCAGGTTTTCCAGCTCGGTCACGAGCATCATCTGGATCGACTCGGGGTCGGTGCCGTCCACGGCGAGCTGCAGGCCGCGGACCATGAACTCGTCGTGGATCTCCTCGGTCACGCCTTCGAGCGCGAGGATGCCGTCGCGCCGCGCGATTTCCGCGTAGCGCACCAGATCCTTGATCAGCTCGAGCGGCGACTGCGGGCGGATCCAGAAGACCTGCCAGACCACGCTCGGAATGCGTGAGAGGTCGTTCGCCGAAAACTGCACGATCGTCGCCGCCAGGGCGCCGCCGAAGGTGATGTAGACCGAGGAGAGGTCGAAGTACAGGCTCAGCGGCGTCCGGTCGAGGATGCCCGCCGCCAGCAGGAAGAAGCCGATGAAGAGCCCGAAGATCGACGCGATATCGACCACGGAAGGTTGCCCAAACGTAGGAGGCCACGGGTCAGGGGGCGAAGCTGCGCACGGTGCGCAGGAATTCGACCGCGCGGCGGACGACCTCGTCGACGCTTTCGCGCACCAGGATGCGGTCGTGGTTCACGAGGGTGACGAGCGTGTCGGGCGTTTCCTCCACGAACTGGATCTGGTCCACGTGGACGACGATCGGCCGGTCGTTCAAGCGGGTCAGGCGAATCATGCAGCCCTCGCCGCGCCGCCGCGGCAGCCGAAGAAACGCAGCGACTGGAGCAGTCCGCCCGCCGGGGCCCCGCGGTCCGCCTGAAGAAGCGGTCGCAAACGGCAGCGAGCGGTGGCGCTTCGGTGCAGGCCGGACGGCCTGCGCCGCGAGGTCACCGGGGCCGGAGTCTCGTGGGGCAGGCCCGATCCCCAGAAGGAGGCGTTCCCGACCGAATCGACCTCTTGCGACCGCCTCTGAAGGCGCGACCCCAAACGAGCCGAAAGGCCGCTCCGGACGGTCCGGCGCGGCGAGCCGCGTTGCCGTGTTATCGGTCCCAACCGGGCTCGGAGTCGGCTCGATTCTGACCCGGCCTAGTCACCGCTTCTTCCTACGCCAAAACCGGTTGCGCCATTCTACCAGGAAGCTTCCCGATGTCAAGCGGCGGGCCGCCGGGAATCTTATCGGTCGGTGGTCGGTGGTTCACCGGCCCCCGTTCACCGTTCACCGTTCGCCGTTCGCCGTCCACTGTCCACTGTCCACTGTCCACCGTTCACCGGCCACCGTTCACCGGCCACCGCCCGCCGCGGCCGGCAACGCCGCCTGCTCGTGCAGCACGGCGCGCACCCGCACGGCGGTCGCCGGATCCATCGCTTCCAGCGCGCTCAAGATCCGCGCCGCGGTCCGGTCCTTCAGCGCACGCAGGTAGCGTGCCGCCTCTTCCGCCGACCACTCGGCCAGCATCGGCGCGGCCTCCTCCGGCGTGCGCCGCTCCAACAACTTCAGGTTCGAACGAAACGCTTCATCGCGCGCGGCCGCCTCCGCCGCCGCACGTCGGGCCGCAAATTCCGTCCGGTCCGCCGCCAGCCGCACGCGCTCGCGTTCGAGCGCCCGGCGTTCCGCTTCGACCCGCGCGGCGCGTTCTCCCACCCACGAGGCGACCGCGTCCAGCTCCGCCGCCCGGCGCCGCGCTTCCTCCGCGGTCGCCGCGCGCCCGGCGCGCACTTCTTCCTCGATCCCCTCGGGCAGCCGTTCGAGCACCGTCGGGCCGCCGCCGCCGCTCGACGCCGCGTGCGCCGGCTCGGCCCCGCGCAACGCCTGCAGCGCCCGCGCCAGCGACTCCGCGTCGAACGCGCCCAGTCCGACCAGGACCAGGACCGTCAGCGCCGCGACCGCGACCAGCCACGCCGCCGCGACCCGGTACACCTGCCAGACACCCGCGAGAATTCCCGCTGCCGACCGAATCACCTCACGCCGGGCCTCCGACAATGAGTCCCGCGGGCAGTCCGCTCGCCGGCGCGCACCCGACCGCGTGCCGCGCACAGTGCAGCTTCTGCGCCATCTCGTCCATCAGCGTTTGCTCCGCGCGCGACACCGCCAGCGCGTAGTTCGCCGATCGCGCCTCCTTGAGCTTCTCAAGCACGCGCCGTTCCTGCGCCGCTTCGCAGAGCCGCTCGCCGAGGTCGTGCACCCGCAGATTCAGGCGCTGCCGGTCCTCCCGCAGCGCGGCCGCGCGCCGCCCCAGGGCCGCCACGTACACCTGCTGGGCGCGCACCCGGACCGCCTCGCCCCCCGCGTCCGCCAGCCGGCGCAGGTCCTCCACCGCGCGCTTGCTCTCGCTCACGCATGCCAGGTAGCGGACGTTCACCTCCGCCAGGTCGCGCTGCGCCAGCGTCTGGTCCGCCCGGCGCGTCTCCTCGACGCGCCGGCGGTACTCCAACACCGGATCCAGATCGAAGCGGAAGGGCTTCATGCAGCAATTGCCCTACATGCGCCGGGTGCCAGAGCCGAACGCCGCCGTGGCGCCGGAAACGCCGGAGGTGGTCCCGCCGTGCAGCGTCGGGAAGAGCTCCCGGTGCCGGATCCCCATGCCCTGCACCAGGGCCACCACCGACTCGATCTGCTCCGCCGTGCCGCGCACCCGCTGCCGCAGTTCGCTGAGGATGAGCGAACGCTGGTCCGCCGCGGCGAGCGCGAAGTTCCAGCACAGTTCGGCGAAGTGCAGGGTGATCTGGAATTCCTCGAAGTCCGTGCTCTCGTCGTAGAGCGGGTAGGCGAAGGTCATGAGGTCGCCCATCGCCACCTTGCCCTCGAACGGCACGCCGCGGAACTCGTGGCCGAAGAGCGCGTGGATGTCGAGGCGCGGGCTGGCGAACACGTTGACCGGGTTGTGCCGCCGTTCGTCGCGACGCCGGCGGTCCTTCGAGGTGATCAACATGCTGTTGATCGTCGCCATGAGAGGGGGCCTCCATCTGGTTTTCGGGTCGGGATCGAAGGGAACGCGGCCGATCGGGGTTCCCCTCTCCAGGTATCGGCAGGGGCCGCCGAACGCTTGAGCGCAGGATTCACGGATGCCCCGAATTGCGCTCCGGCGGCGGCGCGAGCGCCGCGTGCGCCCCGGAGTGGGCCGGCCCCTGGGCGGTCGGATGGGCCGTCGCGTGCGCGCCGGGGTGCGCCGTCGGATGCGCGCCCGCGTGCGCCGGGGAGTGCGCCGTGGGCCGGGCCGTGGCGTGCGTCGGCGCGTGACGCTCCGTCTCCGCGGGCGGGGGCGGCGCCGCGTGCGCCAGTTCCGCCAGCGCCGCCTGGGTCGCGCCGAACTCGCTGCGCTCCGTGTGGTGCTGCTTCAGGAAGCCGAGGATGCGGTCCCACAGGCCGAGCGCGCGGTCGAGCGCGGGGCGGGTGCCGTGCACGTAGGCGTCGAGCGCCAGGATGTCCTCGGAGCCGCGGTAGGTCGCCACCAGCGAGCGCAGTTCGACGGCGTCGCGGAACTGCTCCGCCGGCACGATGTCCACCATGCAGCGGCTGACCGAAGCGAGCACGTCGATCGGCGGATAGTGGCCCTGCTCGGCGAGCTTGCGCGACAGCCAGATGTGCCCGTCGAGAATGCCGCGCACGTGGTCCCCGACCGGGTCCATCGCGTCGTCCGCCCCGACCAGCACGGTGTAGAGCGCGGTGATGCTGCCGCGCTCGCCGCGCCCGGCGCGTTCGAGCAGCTTGGGCAGCAGCTTGAAGGCCGACAGCGAGTAGCCCTTGGCCACGGGCATTTCCCCTACGGCCAGTCCGACCTCGCTGCGCGCCGCCGCGAGGCGCGTGACCGAGTCCATGAGCAGGAGGACGTCGCGCCCGGCGTCGCGGAAGTACTCCGCGATGGTGGCGGCGACGAAGGGCGCCTTGACGCGCAGCAGCGCGGGCTGCTCGGAGGTCGCGACCACCACGACCGAGCGCGCGAGGCCCTCCGGTCCCAGGTTTTTCTGGATGAATTCGAGGACTTCGCGGCCGCGCTCGCCGACCAGCGAGATCACGTTGACCTCGGCCGCGGTGTTGCGCGCGATCATGCCGAGGAGCATGCTCTTGCCGACGCCGCTGCCGGCGAAGAGGCCGATGCGCTGGCCCTTGCCGCAGGTGAGGAGTCCGTCGAGGGCGCGCACGCCGGTCGCCAGCGTCTTCTCGATGCGCGGCCGGGAGAGCGGGTTGGGCGGCGTCGCGAAGAGCGAGCGCAGGGTAGCGCAGCCGAGGGGCCCGCGCCCGTCGATCGGGCGGCCGCGGCCATCCAGGATCCGCCCGAGCAGCTCCGCGCCCACGCGCACGGTCTGGGCCTCGGCGATCACCGCGACCTGGTCGAAGGGCCGCACGCCGTGGATTTCGCCGAGCGGCAGGAGGAGGGCGGTGTGCTCCTGGAAGCCCACGACTTCGGCCTCGATCGTCGGCTCCTTGCCGCCGCCGGGGTAGATTTCGCACAGCGAGCCGAGCGGGACGGCGAGGCCGGCGGCTTCGAGCACGAGGTCGGAGACGCGGTGGATGCGGCCGAGGGGACGCACCGGGCGGACGCTGTCGAGGAGGGCGAGCTCGGGCGCGAAGAAGCCGGCGGGGCGGCCGGCCGCGCGGCGGCGCCCGGTGTCCGGCGCGGCGTGCGGCACGCGGCCGGGGCCGACGTGCGGGACGCCGCCCGCGCCGCTGGACGCGCTCGCCGTCCCGCCGCCGACGACCGGCCAGCTCCCGGTGCCCGGGGTGGCGGCCGGGAGCGGACGGGGCGCATTTGGCGGACGGGGCGGACGGGGGTCAGAGCGGCTCATGATCGTCTCCGGGAGCGGCCTCGTGGGTCAGCTCGGGGATGAGGGCGGTCCGCGCCGAGCCCACCGCGCAGGCGGAATCGACGAGCAGCGCGCGGCGGATCACGTCGAGTTGCGAGAGGAGATCGGCGTCGATCACGCCCTCGCAGCAGCGGATGCGGCAGCCCCCCGGCTCGATCGACTCGTCGCCGCGCACCGCGGCCACCGACAGGCCGTTCAGGCGGCCGTGCAGCGACGGCAGGTATTCGGCAATCCGTTCCAGGTCCCGGGGATTCGCCTGAATCACGAGATCGGCCTTCGGGGAGGCCAGGTCGAGGGCGTGGTCGAGCGAGCGCTCGATCACGCGCGGATCGATCTCCACCTCGGCCTGGAGGACCTTGGCGGCGATGCGCACGGCGAGGTCCACGAGGTCGCGGCGGAGCTGCCCGGTAAACGCCTGATGCTGCTCGTCGACCGAGCGCAGCAGGCCCTCCAGGGAGACGGCGAGCGGCCCGAGCTCGACCGCGACTTTCGCCTGGGCGTCGATCAGACCCTGCTTGATGCCGTGCTCGTGGCCGCGCGCATAGCCGGCGCGAAAGCCCTCCTCGATCCCCTGCCGCTGGCCCTCGGCGCGCAGGGCTTCGCCTTTGCGCCGGCCGGCTTCCTCCAGCTCGGCGGCGCGCACGCGCGCTTCCTCCTCGAGCCGGCGGGCCGTCGCCTCGCCGCTCGCCGCGGCCACCCGCCGCGTGTCGCTCAAATACTCGGAGTCCTCCGGGGACCCCTTGAAGACTCGGGTCATGTCGGCTCCGTTACACCACGATGTCCTCGCCGCTGCCGCGGCCGAGGATGATCAGCTCGCCCGCCTCCTCGAGGCGGCGCGCGACGTCCACGATCTGCTGCTGCGCGGCAAAGACGTCCCCGACCCGCACCGGGCCCATGAACGCTATCTCCTCCCGCAACTGCTCCACGGCCCGCGCCGACATGTTCGTGAAGAACTTCTCCTGCAGCTCCGTCGAGGCGTTCTTGAGCGCCAGCGCGAGCTGGTCCATCTCGACTTCCTTCAGCAGGTTCTGCACGCCGCGGTCGTTCACCCGAGCCAGGTCCTCGAAGACGAAGAGCAGCTTCTGGATGCGGTCCACCAGGTCCGGGTCCTGCTCGGAGATCCCTTCCAGGATCGCGTGCTCGGTGGCGCGGTCGGCGTGGTTCAGGAGCGCGGCCACCGCCTCGGCGCCGCCGATCTTGCGATGCTCGGTGTGCACCAGCGCGGCGAACTTCTTCGCCAGCGCCTTCTCGACGCGCAACAGGATGTCGGGCGAGGTGCGCTCCAGCGTCGCCATGCGGTGCGCCACGTCCACCTGGACGCGCGGCGCCAGGCCGCGCAGCACCGCCGCCGCCTGCACCGACGGCAGGTGCGCGAGGATGAGCGCGATCGTCTGCGGATGCTCGTCCTGCAGGAACGCCACCAGGTTCTCCGGCTCGGCGCGCGAAAGGAAGCGGAAGGGCGCCGCCTGCACCGACTGGCGGATGCCCTCGATCACCCGCTTCGCGTCCTCCGCCGGCAGCACCTTCTCGAGGATCGCGCGCGCGGTGTTCACGCCGCCCTGTTCGACGTGCTGGTGCGCCAGCGCCTGGTGATAGAATTCCTCGAGCACGAGGTCGCGCTCCTCGCGGGTCACGCTCTCGAGCCGGGCGATCTCCAGGCCCACGCGCTCGATGGTCTCGCGATCCATCTGCGCGAGCGCCTTGGTCGCCTGGTCCGGCTCCAGGCTCACCAGGAGCACCGCGGCCTTGCGCGCCGCCGGCATTTCGACCTTTTTTTTTGCATCCGTCATGGGCGTTACTCGGCGGGTTCGAGCCAGCGGGAGATGACGGCGGCGGCGACGCGCGGGGATTCCTGGGCCATGCGGCGGACCTGTTCGAGGCGGCGCGGCAGCGGGGCGCCGGGGTCGGCCTCCTCCTCGCGCGCGAATTCGCGGCGGACGCGGGCGATGTCTTCGGCGACCTCGCCGGGCGCGGCGGTGCGCAGCGAGCGCACGAGCATGAAGGCGGAGGCGAGGAGCAGGGCCGAGAGGACGAAGGGGCCGGCCCAGCGCTGCACGGCGGATTCGAGGCGGTCGGTGGTCGAGGGCTCGGGCAGCGCGGGCGGGGCGGCGAAGGAAATGGCGGAGACCTTGAGCTGTTCCGGGGCGGCGACGCGGGTGGCGCCGAGCAGGTGATCGCGGAGGCCCTCGGCGGTCATGCCCGCCTGCGTGAGCTCCTCCTTGTCCACCAGCACCGCCACGCTCATCTCCTTGATGCTGCCGGGCGGGATCTCGAGGGTGGTCTCGGTGCGCGTGGTCTCGCGGCGCACTTCGAGGTCGCTCTTCTGGCTGCCCGCGCCGGCGAGGCCGGCCGGGCGCAGCGCGGCGGCGGCGGCGGAACCGGGGGCCGCCGGCTCGGGGTCGAAGGCGTTGAAGGGACCGGTCGCGATGCCGAGTCCGGGGCCGGCGCTCGGGCGCCCGCCGAGGCTGAGGCCGAGGGCGCCGTCGTCGGTCGCGGCCGTGCCGTCGGGGTTCGCGGCGGCGCTCGCGCCCGCGGGCGTCGCGGAGCCTTCGCGCTCGGTCCGCTCGTGCTCCATCACCTCGACCGTGCGCGTCGGATCGACGTCGTGGATCGAGCGGCGCAACGACTGGAAATCCAGGGTGGCGTCGACGGTCACGATCTTGTGGCGCAGGAAGGAGAGGTGGTCGGTGAGCTTCTCCTCCTCCTGGCGCTCGAAGGCGCGCTTGAGTTCGAGCTGCTCCGAGGAGGTGGCGGCGAGGTCGCGCTCGGCGGGCACGCGGTAGCAGCGGCCGGCGGTGTCCACGATCGACACGTTTTCGGGCGGCACGCCGTTGCCGACCGCGACGATCTTGGCGATCCCCAGCGTGTTCTCTTTCGACAGCGAAAAGCCGGGCTTGAGCTTGACGAGCACCGAGGCCTTGCCCGCGGACTTCGCGCCCAGGAAGGGCGATTCCGGCGGCTGGACCATCTCGACCTTGACCGCGGAAACGCCGTCGAGCGCCCCGATCATCGATTCCAGGCGGCGGATCAGGCTGCGCTGGTACTTGAGGTCGCGGCGCGAGGCGCTTTCGGTCAGGTCCTGCTCGTAGACCCAGCGGAAGAGGTCGGTGCCCTCGGGCAGCACGCCCTCGCCGGTGAGGTCGAGCAGGAGCCGTTCCTTCTGCTCGGCCGGAACCAGGAGGACGTTCCCCTGCACCTGATGGCGGACGCCCTTCGCCTCCAGGCGCTTGACCACCGTGTAGATCAGGTCCGGCGGGGCCGAGAGCAGGAACGGGGTCAGGCCGTCGCTCGCGCCCCAGGCGACCAGCATCGAGCCGCAGCCGAACAGCACGACCAGCGCCGCGACGAGGCTCGTCCGCTGCGCGCCGTTCATGCGCAGCACCAGGTCGCGGGCTTCTGCAAGGGGCCGAGGCAGTTCCATGCGCTTCACCAACTAGCGGGGCCAGCCGCCGCCCAAGGCCAGCGAACCGGACACGCCGTCCCAACCATCCGCTTCCGACCCGTCCAGGCTCCCGCCGGTGGCGGCGGCGGCCGTCCGCGCGGCGTCCGCGGCGGCGGCCGCCGCGACCTCGCGTTCCGCCCGCGCCCGGCAACTCGTGCGCACCGCCCGCGGCACCAGCACCTCGCCCGCGCGCACGATGTAGGCCGCGCCGGTCCGGTCCAGGAGCCGGATCACCCGTACGATCTCGCCGCGCTCCAACGTCCGGTCGAAAAGCGGCGCGTAGCTGACCCGTTGCGCGAAGAGCAGGACGTGCAGCGCCCCGCCGAGGAAGAGGATCGCGCCCAGACCTAGGGAAATCACCTTGTAGATCGGATCGTTTTCCTCGGCCATGCGCTCACGCCGAAACACCAGATGGGGCCACATCATGGTCGGTCTCCTCTTCCCGGGCCGGCGCCGCCGCCGGTCGCTGCCGCTCTTGCATCCGAGCGTACGCGGTGAGGATCTGGTGGCGTACCCGCATCAGCGTGTCGAACGCTTCCCCGGCTTTGCGCACCGCCGCCAGAAGGTCCACCACGTCGCTGCCGGTGCCGCGCTCGCTCTCGCCTGCAACCCGCTCGCTCTCTTCTTGAAGTTCGGCTACGCGGGCCAAAGACTGAAGCAGCGCGTCGCGGAAGGAGTCGTTCTCCGGCGCCGGCGCGACGCCGGCCTCCGAATTCTGCTGCCACGGTCCTTCACGCATCGCACGCCTCTCACCACCGGGTCCAGGAGACGAATGTCGCCCCCGGATCTGCAAGCGGCGTGCCGGACGGCCGCGGATTCATATCGGGCGTTTGCCTGATTCAGCGGACCGCCCGATAATGCCGAATTGTCAAGGATCGGAGTCGCCGGGACGCGCGGCGCGCGGCGTGGCCGGAAGCTCCCGCGCGCGGGCTCCGGGTGCGCGCGGCGGGAACCGGTCGGCGGAAATCGCCGCGGGCGGCGAATCCTGCCGTCGGGTTAAATACCTACCCCCAGGGCAAGGTCGACTGCGCCGGGCCGGACAGGTCCGGCGGCGCCTCGGCTTCCGCGGCGAGCTCGACCGGGCCGGAGGTCATGCGGCGCCGCCGGTCGCGCAACGTGCGCTCGGGAATGCCGAGCGCGGTCGCCGCGCGCCGCTTGTTGTTGCCGCAGCGCGCGAGCACCGCGCGAATGTGGCGGCGCTCCAGTTCGTCGAGCCGCAGCGGGGCGGCGGCGCCGGTCGGGGTGAGGCTCGCCTCGCCGCCGTCGTCCGCCGCGAAGCTCCCGGGGTCGAGCGGCGCCGCCGCCTCCGGCGGGGTGAGCGCGAACTCGGCGGCCGCGCGCGGCGTGGCGGCGAACTCTCCGGCGTCGATCACGGCGGCGACGTCGGCGGCGTCGATCTCCGGGCCGTCCACGCGCACCAGCAGCCGGTCGATCAGGTGGCCCAGCTCGCGCACGGTGCCCGGCCAGTGATGGGTCGCCAGCGCGGCCAGCGCGGCGGGCGTCAGCCGCGGCACGCCCGCGTCGCGGCCGCGCCCATGGCGGTCCAGGAAGTACTCCGTGAGCACCGGGATGTCCTCGCGGCGGTCGCGCAGCGGCGGGATGACGACCGGCAGCACGTTGAGCCGGAAGTAGAGGTCCTCGCGGAAGGCGCGCGCGCGCACCGCCTCCTTGAGGCAGCGGTTCGAGGTCGCCATCACGCGCACGTCCACCGGCACCGGGCAGCAGGACCCGACGCGCGGCACGACGCGCTCCTGCAGCACGCGCAGCAGCTTGGCCTGGAGCGCGATCGGCAGCTCGGTGACTTCGTCGATCAGGAGGGAGGAGCGGTCGGCGGTCTCGAACCAGCCCTTCTTCAGGCGCTCGGCGCCGGTGAAGGCCCCGCGCTCGTGGCCGAAGAGTTCGCTTTCGAGCACGGTCGGGGAGAGTTCGGCGAAGCTGAAGGCGCGGAAGAGGCGGTCGCGGCGCGGGCTCATGGAGTGGATGGCGCGGGCGACGACTTCCTTGCCCACGCCGCTTTCGCCGCTCAGGAAGACGGTGCAATCGGAGGCGGCGATGCGCGGCAGCCGGCCGACCAGCGCCTGCATGGCCGGGCTCGGGCCCGCGACCAGCCGGTCGTGCCCGCCCTGGCGCAACTGCGCGCGCAGGTACTGGTTTTCCCCGACCAGGGAGCGGTGCTCCACCGCCTTCTTCACCAGGCACTGGATCTCGGTCAGGTCGAAGGGCTTGCACAGGTAGTCGAAGGCGCCGCGCTTCATCGCCTCGACCGCGGTCTCGACCGTGCCCTGCGCGGTGATCATGATGACGGGGATCTCGGCGGCGAGGCGCGAGAACTCGGCGAGGAACTCCAGTCCGCCCATCTGCGGCAGCTTGAGGTCGCACAGGACGACGTCGGGCACGCAGGCCGGGAAGGCGGCGAGGGCATCGCACGCCGAGGCGAAACCGCGGGCCGTGAACCCGTCGCGGCTGAAGGCGGCGACCAGCGGGTCGCGCATCACCGCCTGATCATCGATCACGAATACCAGGGGCATACCGGACTCCTCCCTCGAGACGGCGTTTAACGGCGTTTGACGACGTTTAACGGGGTTCAACGGCGTTTGGACGGCACGTAAGGGTGCATGTCCGAACCTGCATCCCGACGGTACCGCCCCCACGCATCGGCGACTTGGCCTCCGTCGTACTCGTATCTCGTACTCGTACTCGTACTCGAATGCCCTGGGCGTTCGAGTACGAGTACGAGTACGAGATACGAGCACGACGAAGGCAGTGGCTTCGCTGAGTATGGCCGGTTCGGTCGGGATGCAAGAACGGACATGCACCCGGCACATGCCGGCAGGTATCGGCGATCATGGGCGTTCAGTGATGATGGAGTATTGGTCCACGCATTCCACCTGCGGCACGATATTCTTCGCTGGTCGTTGAACGTCGTTAAGCGTCGCGCGGCGTGACGGGCACGGTGACGACGAAGCGCGCGCCGCCCGCGGCCGAGTTCTCGGCCGAAATCTCTCCGCCATGGGCTTCGACGATGCGGTGGGCGATGGCGAGGCCCAGGCCGGTGCCCTTCGAACGCCCGGTGTAGAAGGGCGTAAACAGGCGGGCCAGGGCTTCGGCGCTCAAGCCCGGGCCGTCGTCGGCGATCGCTACCTGGACGCGCGCGGGCGTGCGCTCGCCGCGCTCGAGGCGCGTCTCGATGCGAATGCACCCGGTCCCGACGATGGCTTCGGCCGCGTTGAGCAGGATGTTCAGGAACACGCGCCCGAGCATTTCGGGGTCGGCCTCCAGCGCGACCGGAGCGGACACGTACTGCCGCTCGACCGCAATCCCGCGCTCGGCGATCTGCGGGTCGCACAGGTCGAGCGCCTCTTCGATCACCGCGTGGATGTCGCACGGCGCGTGGCGCGGCACCACGTTGCCGCTGTAGGCGAGGATGTCCTCCACGACCCGGCCGAGATGCCGCACGCCGCTGCGCAACTTCCCCGTCAGCTCGCGCACGGCCGGGTCCGCGCCCGCCGTCTGCTCGATCAGCCCGACGTAGAGCGTGAGCCCGCCGAGCGGATTGCGCACTTCATGGGCCAGGCAGGCCGCCATCTCGCCGAGCAGCGCAAGCCGATGGTTGCGTTCCAGCTCCTGGTTCTTCTGCTCCAGCTCCGCCGCCTGCCGCTCCAGCGCGCCGTGCGCGGCCTGCAGGCGCTCGGTGGCGTCGTTGAAGGCGCGCATCAGCTCGGCCAGGGTCTCGGGCCCCGGGGATTCGCCCAGGGACACCTGCTCGGTCCACGAATTCGTTCGCTTCATGTCATCCTCGAGGAGGGCGCGTCGGGGCGACCCGCCGGGTCGCGCCTACCGACCGCCGGGGGTTTCCCCGGCCCGCGCGGTGGCGGGGGGGGACGCGGGAGCGGGGACGGGGGCGGACGCTGGCGCGGTCAGGGCGGCGAGTTCCGCACGCAAGGCGGCCACGAGCGGCCCGACGACGGGGCCGCCGGGGGCCGGGGAATCTGCGCTCGGGGAGATACCTGATACGGCGCCGCGGCGTTCGACGATCCGCACGGCCGCGGCCAGTTCCTCGGTGCGGCCCAGCTCGCGCAGCGCGGTCAGGAGCCCGACGAGCGCGCGCGTCCCGAGCGGATCCGCGGCCGCGGCGTGCGCGTCGGCCAGCGCCCGGTATTCGCCCGCGGCCGCGACCCACCGGCCGCGCCGCGCCCGACAATCCGCGCGCGCGAGCCGCACGCGGTCGTCGAAGGCCGGGTCCCACCCGAGCCGCCGGGCGCCCGCCAGCGCTGGAGCCGTGGCGGCTTCGTCGGCGCCGAACGCATCCACGTCGAGCGCCGCGTCGAGTTCGCGTTCCGCGGTTTCCAGATCTCCCCGCTCGAAGGCGCGCAGGCCGAGCTCGGCGCGGGCGCGGTACACCACGGCCGGGTCATCCGGGAAACGCCCGAGCGCATCGAGCAGCGAGAGCTCACCCGGTTCCGGCGCCGGCGGCACGGGCCGCGTCCGGTCGAGGCGGCGGGAGGCGGCCAGTTGAGCCGTCCCCAGCTCGACCAGCGCGACGCGCCAGAGCGCTTCGGCGGGCGCGACGCCCGCGCGCTCGACCAGGTCCGCGAAATGGCGGGCGGCGCCCACCGGGTCGCTGGCCGCCAGCCGACAGCGCCCGGCCGCGAGCCGCGCGTGCGCCCCGAAGGGGAAGGCGTCGCCATGCTCGGCGGCGCAGCGGGCAAACGCCGCCTCGGCTTCCTCGAGGCGCCCGAGTTCGGCCAGCCCCGCCCCGAGCAGCCAGAGGGCCTCGGCCGTGCGCGGGTCGTCGGTCAGGCAGAGCCGGAAGTAGCGCCGCAGGGCGGTGAGGCTCAGCAGCGGGTGGCCGGCGCGCAGATGGGCGCGCCCGGCGTCGAGGGCGGAGCCGCCGCTGCCGTTCTCGCCCGGCGCGGCGGACTCGATCTCCTCGTAGGTGCGCGCGACGGTTTCGAAGGCGCCGGCGGCGACGCGCTCGGCGGTCGCGGCGCCGACCGGGTCGCGGCCGGCGCGGGCGTGGAGCGCGGCCTCCCCGGCGCGTGCGCCGAGCCGGCTGCCGATGCCGACGACGGCGCGCAAGAGCGGAACGCGGGCGGCGCCGCCGGGCGCGGCCGCGGCGAGGCGGCGGGCGAGGTCGAGGATCGGCTGCAGCGCTTCCGCATCCTCCAGCCGCGCCGCCAGCCGCTCCACGTCGCGTGCCACCAGGCGCGTGTCGGTCGCCGGGTCGGGCGTGCCATCGGCCGCGCGCGCGAGGTCCGCCCGGGCCGCGGCCGGATCGTCCAGGTCCAGCCGGCAACCGGCTTCGAGCAGGAACGCGGCGGTCACGCTCCGGCCCGGCACGTCCCGCGGGATCGCGGCCAGGAGCGCCAGCGCGCCGCGTGGATCGCCCTCCGCGAGGTGGACGCGCGCCAGGAGCAGCACGACTTCCGCCTCCTCGCCGGTGCCTTCGAAGGCGAGCCGCGCACGCGCCAGGTCGGCGCTGGCGTCCGCGTAGCGCGCCGCGGCGAGGTAGGCGCGGCCGGCTTCCAGGCGGGCCGTGAAGGCCTCGGGCGCCTCGGGGTAGCGATCCGCGAGCGCGCGGTAGGCCTGGGCCGCCTCGAGCTGCCGCTCCAGTCCCGCGAGCACGCTCCCCCGGCAGTCGAGGCCGCGCGCGCGGTCGCGGTCGGCGGAGGCCCCGGCGTCGTAGCGGTCGAGCGCGGCGAGCGCGCCGACCACGTCGGGCGGCGTGCTGCGGGCGCGGGCGCGGGCGAGATCCAGGAGCAGCGGGGAGAAGCCGTCCACCCCCTCGAGCAGGCGCTCGCTCTGGCGGGCGGCGTCGTTCCAGCGCCGGGCGATGGCGAGGTAGCGACTGAGCACGTCGCGGAGCGGCCGCAAGGTATCTGCCGGAGCACCGGCCTCGGCCGCGTCCTCGCAGGCGTCGATCGCGGCGGAAAGGCCCGCGCCCGAGCGGCCCGCCTCCTGCACGACGAGCTGCACCAGGATCTTCGCGAGCTCACACCGGGCAGGAAGGACGAGCGGGTGGCGCGGATGGAAGAGCAGGAGCGTGCGCAGCTCCTGAATCGCGACCGGAAGATCGTTCGCGGCGCGGGCCGCCCCCGCGCGCGCCATCAGCCGATCGGCGGACTCAGGTCTTCGCCCGATCATGACGGCGGCGAGGAACGGCAGGGAGAGCAGCGCGGCGAGCAGCAGCGCGCCGCGCGGTCCGAGGCGCAGCCAAAGCGCGCGCAAGTTCCGCCTAGAGGGCATCCTTCGGCTCCCCGAATTGCGCCGCGCGCTCGATGGTGCGCGGGTCCGCTCCCTGGTCGAGCGCGTCGAGCAGGCGCTTGACCTCGACCAACGAGCGGTGCGCCTTCCAGTGCTTGATCCGGCGCAGCCGCTCGAAGACCCCTTCCGGGTACAGCCGGTGGCCCGAGGGCGTGCGCTCCGCGGCCGCGATCAGCCCCAGAATCGTGTAGTTGTGCAAAGTCTGGCGGGAGATGCCCGAATACTCGATCACCTCGCCGATCTTGAAGAGCTTGCGGGGCTTCAGCGAATCGGTCACACGGCGCCTCGCGTACGGCGTAGAGAGCAGGAGAGTGAATTATCCTTTATGTTTCAGACTTTACATATTTTACCCGCTCGGGGGCGCAGAGCAAGTTCGGATTGCTTCTTCCCGTCATTTTTTCTTTCGCACGCATCTCATGTCAAACAAACAGGTTATGCGATGACATTTACCGGTCGTTCGCCGCTCGACGCGCGCGTCGCCCGCCAAGCCAAGCGGAACCTGGGGTACCGGGCAGGAAGAAATCCGCGCCGCCGGGCGGGGCGCAGAAACCCACAGTTCTCCACCGCTTTGCCCGGGGACGCCGGAAAAAAAGAAGCAACGACCGCGGCGGCCCATGATTTATCGGGCTCGGCGGGTGGCCACCCCCGGATGCTCTGGATACAGACCGCAACCTGTTGCAGTTAAATAAATTACGTCGCACGATGCAAGCGGGTCAGGAGTCTGCCGGAGCACCCCAGGGGCCTTGCAGCGCAAGGCCCCCCGCGTGGCGTGCACTTTTGCACGCGGTCTTCGGGACTTGTCCACCGGTTGTCCACGGGCGCGGAGGGGCGGAAACGGCCCGTTTTTCCAGGGATGGGGGGCCCCCGGCGAGGGGTGACTTCCACCACCGCGGGGAACTTTTTTTGGGCGCAGCGGCGCGGGCGGGGACGCCCGCGCCCCCAGGGCATGCATCCGCCGGCGTCAAGCTAGAATCCGCCACCTGCAATGCGCGGGGCTACTTGGCGCCGGCATGCGTTGGGGAACCCGAGCCGTCGCTTCCGGCAAACCCAGAAACGATCGGTCCCGCACGCAGGCCGTTCGTAGCTGTCGGAAGAAGTGCCGGAAGCGCGGAATCGGTGAGCTGGCGGGGCGGACACAGGGGTCCGCCCCGGGGTGGCCCGGCCCGCGGCACTTGCGACCGCCCCATCAGCCGGCGTCGCCCAGCAGCCGCACCCATCCGCAATCTACCACTCGCCGTCCGCGCTCCGGCGGGCGTCCTTCGACTGCGCAGCAACCGCGCCCCCGGGTACATGTCCGGAATTGCGGGCGCGCCGGTCCCCTTGATCGCCACCGTGCCGACGCAGCGTACTGAGCCGTCGGCGCAGTTGAGCGGCACCAGGCCGCACCGGTCATTCTCGTACTCGTACTCGTACTCGAACGCCCAG
>JACRIP010000154.1 GCA_016220045.1 Planctomycetota bacterium | reverse complement strand
GGCGGAGGCGATGCGCCAGTCCAGGATCCCCCGCGCGACCTTCTACCGCCTGCTCAAGAAGCACGCCCTGCGGCCCGAGGGATTTCGCTCCCGCGAATGAGACCGGCGTCTCACCGCTGAGACGCGCGCCCGCGCCGGGCCGGGGGGCCCCGCCGGACGCCTGCGCGCCGGCCCGCCGCCGCCGGGAACCCTCCGCCCCTGTGCCGCCGACGACACTCCGCCCCGCGCCCGCCGATCTCCTCCCCTCCCTGCCCGCAGCCCTCACGCCGTGTCGCCACGTGGCGCCGGCGGTCTTCGGCCGCCTCGCCGGCCCTGCGGCACGCGCCGTGCATAGTAGGTTTCACCGAACGCGTGGAATCTCCCTGTTTTACCTGGTGTGGAGGGCTCGATGGCTCGTACAGAACTTACCGTAGCACGTCCGGTGGGGGCGATCCTGGCGCTCGTCCTGCTCGCGGCGGTGGCGCCGGCGGCCGCGGCCGAGGAGACCCTGCTCAAGGGCGAGTTCAGCCTGACCAGCGGCCTCTCCGACGAGGCGTTCGATCAGGACCAGGGCTACTTCGTGCGCGCCGAGATCGACCTGCCGCTGCGGCGCTTCTCCGGCTTCGGGCTGCTGGGCCAGGTGGGGATCTCCTATTCCCACTCCGACACCGACTACGACACGATCACCACCGCCCTCCTGGGCACGCTGACCGACCAGAACGTGGCGCTCGCCACCCTCGCGATCGACGCCGGGTTCAAGCTGCGCTACGACGAACTGGGCGGACCGGACGGGATGCTCCGTCCCTTCGTCGAGACCGGGCTGTCGATTCCGGTCTACATCGCCGACGCCGACCATATCGTTGCCGGGCAGGTGCCGGAGGCGCCCGAACTGCGCGAGTCCGGCGTTCCGACCGGCTGGGGCAACATCCGGGTCGGCGCCTATCTGGGCGGCGGCGTGGAGCTCTGCGTGGGCGCCGGCCTGGTCCTCGCCCTCGACGTCCGGCATCACTTCATCGGCGGCAAGAACTCCGATTTCACCCACTACGGCGTTACCGTGGGACTGGACTTCTAGACCTGCACCCTTCAGAGGAGCACAGCATGAACTCGTTGCGTGGCGCGGCCCTGTTCGCGGCCTTGGCGGCGTTCGCCGGCCTGGCGTTGGCCGATACCCCCGGCGCGGCGCCGGGCGCGGACCCGAACCCGGCCGGGACCGGCAGCATCCGCGGCCGCTTGACGATCGCCGGCACGACCGAACACCGCCGCTACAAGGTCGCCGAAGCCGTGATCAGCCTCTCGGGTGAAGGCTTGGGCTCAGCCCCGGCCGCGCCCGACGCGCCGTCCGCCACTCTGGACCAGAAGGACATCACCTTCATCCCCCACGTCCTGCCGATCGTCGCGGGCACCGCGGTGGAGTTCAAGAACACCGACGCGTGCATGCACAACATCCACGCCGAATCCGACTCCAACCCGCCCTTCAATCTCGGGCTGATCCCGGGCAAGCACTCGCAGCGCGTCTTCGCCGCCGCGGAGGTCGTCGAGATCCTGTGCAACGTCCATGCGGAGATGCGCGCATGGATCGTGATCCTGCCCAATCGGTATTTCGTCCAGCCCGCCGCCAACGGCGAGTTCCGGCTGGCCGGGGTGCCGCCCGGAACCTGGCAGATCCGCGCGTGGCACGAAAACTTCCCGCCCACGACGCAGGAGATCAGCGTCCGCGCGGGCGAGGAATCCGCCTGGAGCGTGGATTTCGACAAGAGCCGGCACATCAACCGGTAGATCCCTGAGGCGCGATCCCTCCTCATTGCACTCTTCATGGAGATGGTTCATGCGGTCGATATCCATCGGACGTGGCATCTTCGGGGCCGGGGCGGCCCTGCTCCTGGCCTGGACCCTCGGCAGCGCGCCGGCCCCGGCCGACGAGGTGAAGTCGATCCCGGCGCCGGTGACGCCGGAGGCCACGCCGGGCGTGCACGAGTTCCACCTCTACACGGTGGACGGCGAGCTGGAATTCGCCGACGGCAATGCCACGTACATCATGGGTTATGCGAACTGGGACGACAACTTCAGCAAGGCGCCGGAGCCGGTGGACAAGGCCGCGCTGTCGAAGCGGCTAACGGTCCCGAGCCCGGAGATCCGGGTGAAAAAGGGCGAGCATGTCCGCGTCGTGCTGCACAACCTCGGGCTCTGCCACGCGCCGGCGACGAGCGGACTCCAGGGCGCGCTCCACACCATCCACTTTCACGGGCTGGACCTCTTGGCGCCGATCGACGGCGTGCCCGACCTGCCGGCGGCGGGCGTTGCCGAAGGCGCGGAGTACGTCTACGAGTTCGTGCCCGACTACGAGGGCACCTATCTCTATCACTGTCACGTCGATTCGGCGAGCCACATCCTGATGGGCATGTACGGCGTCGTGGTGGTCGAGGGCGAGGAACCGAAGACCATCTACGGCCGGAAGTACGATCGGGAATACACCCTGGTGATGAGCGAGATGGACACGCGCCACAACGAGGCGATGCGCACCAAGGGGCGGATGGACATGCTCGACTGGCGCTCGGACTATTACCTGATGAACGGCCGGATCTTCTCGGCGAACCTGAAGAACCCGCTGTCGACGATCGCCGACCCGAAGTCGCGGATCGTGTGCAAGGTGGGGGAGACCGTGCTCCTGCGGGTGGCGGCGATCGCGAACCGGCACACGTTCGTCCTGCACCCGCACGCCTATCACTTCGAGGTGATCGGCACGGACGGGCGGGCGCTGCCGGCGCCGTACTGGAAGGACACGCTGCCCGTGACGAGCGGCGAGCGTTACGACCTGCTGGTGAAGATCGGCGACAAGCACAAGGGGACCTGCCAGTCCTGCAACATCGGCAAGGGCGTCTCGATCATGCACGACCACAACATGGGCGGCATGACGTCGGGTGGGAAGTACCCGCAGGGCGCGCTGACGATCTTCGAAGTGCAGTAGCGGCCGGCGGGGGAGAACGCGCAGTTCTGGGGCGCCTGGCGCCGAGCGGAAACGCCGGTGCCGGGCGCCCCGGTCGTTTTGGGGGCGGGGAGGGGGGGCGAAATCCGTTCTGCGCCAGCATGCGGCGGAGTATAGTGGCCGCTTGCCTGATCGTTACCCACAACTCGGCGGCTGGGGACCGTACACTCGCTCCAATGGGGAAGGGCTTGGAGGCTTGTAGTACCGGGCTTCAGCCCGGGTTTGTTTGCCGGGCTTCAGCCCGGCAACCCTCGAGGCGCGCGCGCCGGAGAGGGCCGTTCGATCCGTCTCCGGCCGGGAGTACGCCCGGGGCAGCCGGCCTGAAGGCCGGCGACGAACCCGGGCTGAAGCCCGGTACTACAAACCAGCCTATGCGGACGCAAGCTGGGCGGTCGCTGCGAAGCCCAGCCCCAGCGGTACGGTGTCCAGCCCGGACTTGTGGGCAACGATCAGGCCGCTTGCCCCCCCCCTCCCTCGAACTCCCGCCGAAGGAGGCGACCCCGTGCCGACCTGCCGACCGTTGCTGGTGCTTGCTGTTGCCCTTTCCCTTGCACCCGGCGCAGCGGCGCAGGAGGCGGGCGGGCGGGGCGGAGGGGGCGGACGCGCCCAGGAGCCGGAACAGCTCGTTCGGCAGTTCGATCGGGACGGCGACGGCCGCATCAGCCGCGCGGAGG
>JACRIP010000163.1 GCA_016220045.1 Planctomycetota bacterium | reverse complement strand
GTCGCGAAACGCGGCCTGCCGGCCCGGCCGGACCGTGAAGAGCAATTCGAATTCCCCGTGGCACCCCGCGAGGAGGAACCAGGGGGGGAGTCCCAGGCGGCGCACGACCGTTCGGGAGGCCGTGTCGATCGCCTCCTCCCATCCCGGGGCGATATCGAACCCAACGCCGTTGATCGAACCGAGCTGGCCGAGCGTGGCGAAGAACCCGTCGCTCGTGTCCATGCACGCCGAGGCGTGCCCCCGCAGGAGCGCCCCCTCGCGAAGGCGCGCCCGAGGGAAATACCCGCCGGGGAAGGGTGTGTCGCGGCCCCCGCCGAGCGCGGCGAGCGCGAACCCGTTCCCCCGGCCGAGGCGCCCGCTCGAGAAAAGGCTGTCGCCCGGCTCGACGCCTCGCCTCGTCATGAGCCGTCCGTCGGCGACCAGGCCGATCGCCGTCGCCGTTATGCTGAGCAATGGCCCGACGTTCGTGTCCCCGCCGAGGACCCAGGTCCCCGCGGAGGCGCACCCGTCGGCGATCCCCGCCTGGAGCCGGTCGATGATCCCGGCCGGGTAATCGGTCGGGATGGTTTCGGCGACCATGATCCCGATGGCCCCGGCACCCACCGCCGCAAGGTCGCTCAGGCTCCCCATCGCCGCCACCCAGCCCGCCTGGTAGGGGTCGGCGTAGAGACCGGCGGCGATCTCCTCCGCAACGGTGTCGGTGGTGACGGCCAGGACCGGGCCGGCCCCGCGCCCTGCCGCGATCATACCGGAGTTCGGGGGGGGAATTCCAGGGTGGAGCGCCCCGCGGGTGCAGGTGCGCTCTTGCATCTCGACCGTGTCGGCCATGCGCCTGGAAACCACTGCCTCCGTCGCACTCGTAGCTCGTACTCGTACTCGACCGCCCAGGGCATTCGATTACGATTACGAGCTACGAGCACGACGGAGGGCAGTTCCCGGATGCGTGGGGGCGGTGCGGTCGAGATGCAGGTCCGGACACGCACCCGCGCCCCTCGGCCCCGCCGCACTGCGTCGCCTGGGTTCCGTCCCCGCGTCGCCCGGACGGACCGGTACGCGCGCCTCGCCTCCTATCCCCCCTCCTCGTCCGGCGCGCCGCCGCTCGCCGACAGGTCCTGCGGGCTCACCTTCGCTACATCGAAACTCCGCGCCTTGTCGATCATCATCCCGATCGCCTCGTCCAGGCCCGGCAGCTCCCCCTGCATCCAGCGTAGGGGATTTACCCGGGCGACAACGAACGACTTGAGGTAGGGGCTGGTGAGGCCGCGCTCCTTGAGCTGCGCCACCGCCGCCGCCACCAGGTAGTCGAGTTCGAGCAGCCGGCGCGCGCTCGCCTCGCGCGCCGCGAGGGCCGCGGGCAGGGGCGCGGCCGAGAACGCATCCACGCGGCGCACCGCCGAGGCATAGGCGCCGCCGCTGAAGCGCGGTCGCGCCTCGTAGCACAAGCCGATCGTGACGAAGGCCGGCTCCTCGAAGTAGAGCGCATAGTCGATCTCCGGCTTCGCCTCCGGCTGGGCCAGCGCGCGCGCCATGCGCACGACTTCGAGCGACTTCTCGCGCAGGTTGTGCGCCTTCTCGGTGTTGAGCGCGAGGATCTCCAGCGCGACTTCGGGCTCGGGCACGAGCAGCGCCGGGATCGCTTTCGCGCCGTTCTTGCGCAGCGCGGCGAGCCGGTGGTGGCCGTTCGGCGTGTGATAGAGCGCGGCGCCGGCGCGCACCGCGATGATCGGATCGAGGAACCGCCCGGTCTTCGCGATTACGTCCGTCAGGCGCTTGACGTGGGCCTCGGACAGGTCGCGCTGGTAGGGCGTGGGCGCGACCTGCTCGATCGGGAGGGCGACGAAGAGCACCCAGTGGCCACCCAGGGGTTCCCGGTAGGGAGCGAGCACGGCGCCGCCGTAGGCTTGGTCGGCGGGCACCAGCTCGGCGACCGGCGCAGGGGCCGGCGCGGCGGTCGCGCGCATGTCGGCCACGGCGAGGCCGACGGTGCCCGCGGCGACTTTCTTGCGGGGCGCCTTGCGCGGACGGCGGGAGGCGGGGCGCTTGGTCTTCGGATCGCTTGCCATGGGGTGCTCTCCTGTTCCTGATTCGGCGCGGTACGGCAGGTACCGGGTGTCGCGCGGCGGGGTCGTGGGTCCGCACCGCCGGAAGCGGCGGTCGCACCCGGCGGTCGGCAGGCCGAGCCGGGGCGGACACAGGGGGCCGCCCCTACGCCCGGCCACCGCGAGTGGTAGGGGCGGACCCCGGTGTCCGCCCCGGGGTGGCCTCCTGCGACAACCTTGGAGATGGCGCCAAGCTACCGCAGGTCGAGCGTCCACCGCCCGTCGCGCCGGCGCCAGTACCAGGTCAGGTGCCGCTTGCCGGAATCGCCGCCGCCCGACGACATGCGTTCGAGGTTCTTCGCGATCGCGTCGATCGACCCGGCCGGCGCCCCGCCCTCGCCGCCGCTCCCCGCTCCGGCGCCGGCGGCGGCCTTGCGCACGCGCAGTTCGATCTCCACGTAGGCGGTCGCTTCCTCGCCCGCGATCGGCGCGTCTTCGACGTGCGTCGACGAGATTTCCACCTCGCCCGCGCCGGCCGCAAGCCCGAGCAGGCGGGAGAAGAGCTCCGTACCGCGGGCGGCTTCGGCGTCCGCCCCTCCGGCCCCGCTCGCGCCGCCCGCGGCTCGGGCGATGCCCCGATAGTCCTTGTAGGTCATGGCGCGCAGCAGGCCGTCGAGGGCCGCAGTCAGTTCCGCGCTCGGTTGACCCTTGAGCGTGGACAGGGCGGTGGACTTGATCTGGCCCTGGTAGAGCCAGACGCCCAGCAGCGCGGCGGGGATGATGAGGACGGCCACGAAGCCGAGCGTGCTCCGGACGGCGCCGGCGAAGAGCCGGCCCGCGGCCTGCACGATGCGGAGCGGCCAGGCGGCGGGGACGAAGTTGCCGCAGCCGAAGCAGCGGGGCTGGCCGGGCGCCATCGGGCCGGCACAGAAGCGGCAGCGTTCGGGGGGCTTGACGGTCGGCGCGTCCCCGGTCTCGAGGTTCACGCCGCACTTCGCGCAGAAGGTGGACTGCGGGTCCTGCACGGTGCGGCAGCGCGGGCAGAGGGGTTTGAGCTCGAGCTTGCCGAGGAAGGCGCCGCAGCCGTCGCAGGATTCCGAGCCGAAACGCGTGAGCTCCAGGCAGACCGGGCATTCGCTGACGCCGTAGAGCATCCGCGTGTCGCGGATCACGTCCTTCTTGCGGCCCTTCAGGCGGCCCAGGGCGCGCAGCACCGAGCGGTGCTTCTGGGTGTTGAGGATGCCCTTGCGCAGGAAGAGCGCGCCGAGCAGGGTGACCTCGCCGCGTTCCGCGTACGCGCGGCGCTGCTCCTCCATCGCCTGCTCGACCTGCTCCTTGGTGGCGAAGCCGTTCTCGACGACCACGCGGGCGTAGTCGCTGGAGTGGTTGCGGCCCTCGGTGTATTGCCGGAGGACGATCTCCTCGACCTGCTTGGTGGTGACGATCCCCTTGTCCATCAGGATCTGGCCGACCGGCTCGGACAGGCCGCGGGCGAGCAGCTGCTCCTGGGCCGCGAGCGCGGCGTCCACCTGCTCGCGCGTGGCGTAGCCGAGCTGGATCGCGATCAGGCCGAAGAGCTGGGACGGGGTTGGCATGGAATTGTCTCATTGGGCGATTGTCACATTGTCTCATTGGGAGCGGAGCGCG
>JACRIP010000153.1 GCA_016220045.1 Planctomycetota bacterium | reverse complement strand
TCTGAAGAGGCGGTCGCAAAAGCCAGCGATCCGAACCCCTGCGGTGCAGGTGAGGACGCCTGCACCACAATTGCCGGAGCGCTCCCGAACGATCACCGGGAAGCCGGGAACCCTTGTGGCGCAGGCCTTCCGGCCTGCGCCGCGAGGTCTCCAAGGCCGGAGTCTCGCGGGGCTGGTCCGATCACCGGTCCGGCGCAGCACCCGGCCTACACTAGGGCGACTACAGTATATCCGGTCCGCCGGCTACCGCCGCCGCCCCGGCGTCCCCGCGTCCGCCCTCCCGCCCCGCCCCCCCTCACTCCACCCACAACCGCAGCACGCACGCGCTGAGTCGCTCCGGCGTTTCCCCGAGCACATCCAGCTCTTCGGGCGGCGGCTCCGGCCGCGCCAGGACCAGGATCCCGCCCTGCCGCAGCCACTCGCTCGCGTCCCCGGCCTCCCCGGACCGCGCCGCCCAATCGACCAACGCCCCGCTGCGCACCGAGCGCCCCTCGAGCAGCCGCACCAGCGCCGCCGCGCATTCCGGCCAGCCGGTCATGCCCGAGCCCGACCACATCCGCCCGGCCTCGCGCCCCCACCCGCCCCCGGCCGGCACGCGCAACTCCCACGTCTCCCCGGGCTCGAGCGGCGGCGCGTAGCGCTCGACCCCGCCCGACGCGCACACCAGCAGGTTCAGCAGCCGCAAGCGCCCGCCATTGGCGACGCGCACGCGCTCGCCCACGCGCACCGCCCGCACGCCGAACTCCCCGGCCGCCACCACCGGCCGCTCCGTCGCGAGGAAGCGGATGCCGGCGGGCGGGACCGGATAACCCGCCAGCCGCCGCTCCGCGCCGTAGCGCCAGCAGGTATCCGCGGCGCCGAGGCTCGCCACCTCGAGGCCCGCCCGCGCCGGCGCACCCGGGTCCGACGCGCCCTCCTCCACCCCCAGCCCGGTCCGCAGCATGCCGCCCGGCGCGCGCCCTTCCACATCGAACTTCCCGCCCTCCCCCGCATAGAAGGCGCACCAGGTATTTACCCTGCCCGTGCCGTCCTGCCCGTTCAGGTCGACGAGCACGGCCGCGCGCAGGGAACGCAGCCCGCTGCGATTCCCGGCGCCGGCCCCATACAGCATCCACCCGAATAGTACCGCCGACGCGAGCAGGGTCGCCGCCAGCCGGCGCGCCCCCGGCCGGCGACGCGCCAGCAGCCAGTGACCCGGCCCGATCACGCCCGCGTAGGCCGCCAGCAGGAAGAGCAGCTCCAGCGAGCGGAGCGGCGGCCCCACCGGCGCCGACTCCAGCGCGGCCTGCAGGGGGCGACTCGCCGCCGGACCCCAGGGGACGGCAGCGGGGCGCGCGCGCCGGTCCAGCTCGCGCCAGAGCGGCGCCATCTCCAGCCACCGGTCGAAGGGCGGCACGGCCGGATCGAAGGTCAAGAGCAGGACCTCACCCAGCCCGCAGCGCCCGCGCATCACCAGCGGCAGGCCGTCCTGCTCGAAGAGCACCTCCCCCTCCCCTTCCGCCACGCGGCTCACCATCACGCGCGGAATCGTCCGGCCCTCCGCCTCCGCCTGGTCCCGTTCGGCCCGCGTCCCCACCCCGAAGACCGCCGCCGCTCCGATTTCCGCGAGCGGGCCCAGCGTCGCCGGCAGCAGTTCCTCGAAGATCGTGCCCCGCACGGCCCCGCCCCCGCCCGCCGCCACCACCAGCGCGCGCCCGCCGCTTCGCACCCACGCGGCAAACGCCGCCGCCTGCTCCGGCCGCTCGAAGGTCCCCGGCCCGGCCGCCGCCACCACGACCGCATCGGCCGCCGCGTAGCCGGCCCAGGCGTCGGGCAGGCTCGCCGCCGGCGCCCCGACCACCCGCGTCCATTCGCCGCTCTCCGCCCGCAGCCCCGCTTCCAGTCCGGCCGTGACGGCCGCCCGCCCGCTCCCCCCGCCCCCCAGCAGGTAGAGCCGGCCGAGCGCCTCCTCGCCCGGCGCCGCGTCCACCTCCGACCGCCGACCGCCGCTCTCCACCCCGGCCCGCACCGGCCCGCCCAACGGTTGCTTAAGGTAGAACCAGTAGTCCTTGGTCGCGCCCGGCGCCAGCTCCAGCGCGTGCTCGTGCCGCTCCTGCCCGCCCGCGCCGTCGTCTGCGGTCGCCGTGAGCGCGCCCGCGAAGGCCCCGCCCACGTTGGTCGCGCGCACCCAGAGCGGCGCCCAGGCGCCGCGGCGGCAGTTCCCGCCGAGGCCGAGGCGCACCGTGAGCCGGACGTCGGCCGGGTCGCCCGCGTCAGCCCAGGCCGGCAGCGCGACCGCCAGCGCCAGCGCCAGAACTGCCGCCGCCCGCGCGCGCACGCCGCCGCGCCGCTCCGTCGCGCTCATGCCTCGCTCCCGCCGCGGCCCGCTTCGTAGGCCGTGTGCGCGGCCCGAACCGCCGCGAGCGCGCCGGCGACGTGGAGGGCGAGAAAGACGAGCCGGTTCTCCGGTCGCGGCGCGCCGAGGCCGACCAGCGCGCCATAGACCTGCCCGAGGGGATCGAAAACCGGCCAGACCAGATCGCCCCAGCCGGCGACCTGCGGATCGATCGCACCCAGCGCGCCCGGCAGCACCACATAGGCGCCGAGCAGGCAGCCCACGTGGAGCCCGAAGCCCGCGACCAGGCTGTGCGTGCGCATCCCGATCAGGAGGCCGAGGCAGAGGTGGAAGGCCAGGAAGGCGGCGATCGTCAGCGCCGCGAGCAGCGGCCGCGCCGCGGCGGCGGGCGCGAAGAGCCCCGCGGCCAGCGCATGGAACATGGCGAAACCGGCGATCGGGGCCACCGCCATGCCCGCGCCGGCGAGCTTGCCCGCCAGGACGTCGGCGGCCGGCAGCGGCGTGGAGCGCAACAGGTCGAGGTGGCCCTCTTCGGCTTCGCGCGCGAACGCCCCGACGCCGAAAAGCGCCGCCAGCACCAGCGCGAGCGCGAACTCCGCCGTCACCCACGCGCCGTGGAAGGCGGGCTCCGCGCTCATCCGCCCGCCGCAGGCCATGGCGAGATACAGGCTTCCCCCGATCAGCGCCAAACTCAGGCTGACGCCCGCGTAGGCGAGGCGCGAGCGCGCCAGCCCGACCTCGCGCCAGGCGACGGGCTGGTCCCACATCGGCGGCCGCAGGTCCCAGCGCCCGCTGCGGCTCCGCAGCATGCGCGCCCCGACGGCGGCGAGCGCCATCAGCGGCACGCCCGCGGCCGTGTGCGTGCGCTCCGAGACCTCGCGAAAGGTCAGGAGCACCCCCGCCACCGCCACGACCATCACGCCGTAGAGCGCGGTCTTGCCCCACCAGGCGGCGCGCGACCGCGCCTCGCCGGGCAATTCCTCCAGCGGGTCCACGGCCGGTTCCACCGCCGCTCGCGGCTGCTCCGGCAGCCGCCGCAGCGCCAGCACCGCCACCACCAGGAGCGCGACGACCAGGTCGAGGGTCAGGAACGCCGACCAGAGCGCCTCCACCCGTCCTTCCGCGGGCGTCGCGGCGACGTTCTGGATGCGCAGAAACGCATACGCCGGCGGGCTCCAGAAAAGGATTCCAGGTGATCGCCCGAGAACGCCGGGCGACCACGCCGCGAGGGCGAGCGGCAGGCCTGCGCCCTGCACGAGGAGCAGCCCGTAGGTCCAGAGGATGGCCACCAGCGGCTCGCGGCACAGGGCCGAGGCCAGGACCCCCAGCGCTCCGGCCCAGAGCCCCGCGACCGCCACCAGCAGCGTGCCGTCGAACACCTCGTGCGCGGCCACGCCGCCGAAAGGCAGGCAGGCGAAGAGCAGCGGCGAGGCGACCGCGACCAGGAGCAGGAGGTAGGCCATGCGGGCCGCGAATTTCGCCAGCAGGATCTCCCCTTCGCCCAGGCGGGTGAGGCGCAGGAGGTCGTAGGTGCCGCGCCGGCGCTCCCCCGCGATCAGCCCGCCGGTGACGAGCGGCGCCGCGAGCGTCACCAGGAGCAGTTCCGCGACCAAGAGCAGCCGGTGCAGTTGCCGGCCGGCGTCGCTCAGGCGGGAAGCGGAGATCAGCCCGTCCGCATCGCAGCAGGAGCGCAGGCTGAGGGCGAAGGCCGCGCCCAGGGCGGCGACCACCAGGCCTTGCACCAGGTGAGTCCCCGGGCGGCACAGCAGGGAACCGAGCTCGCGCCGCGCGACGGCGCCGGCCCCGGTCACGAGGGGATGCCTGGCGGCGAGTGCATGGTGCCGTCCTCCGGGAGCGCGGGGGCGAGGGGTCAGGGGTCAGGGGCCAGCAGTAAAGGGACGTGGGGGCGCGCGCGCCCGTGGCGCCGCATGAACTACCGGCGAGGGAGGGGGTCTATTCCCGGACCAGCGGCGGCGGCCAGTCGCCCCGTGGTTTTCGCCGGACGATTCCGTGAGGCGGGTGCGCCGGCCTTCCCCTGCGAACGATCGGCGCGAGCGCCCCACGTGGTGGCCCTGCGCGCGGGCGAGGACGCCCGCGCTCCCAGGGGCTCGCACCGCCCCGCCGCCCTCACCGCCGCGCCGCCCCCGCCACCGCGACCCCCAGGTCGCCGCTCAGGCGATCCACGTAGTCTCCGTACGTCCCCAGGTAGCGCCGCACCGCCCCATCCTTCACTTCCAGAATTCCCGTCGCGATCTCGTTCACGAACGTCCGATCGTGGCTGATGAAGAACAGCGTCCCGTCGAACTCCTTCAGCGCCTCGCCGAGCGCTTCGACCGTCTCGAAGTCCAGATGGTTCGTCGGCTCGTCCAGCAAGAGCACCGGCGACTTGGCCAGCAAGAGGCCCATCAGGCACAGGCGCGCCCGCTCGCCGCCGCTGAGCACCGAAACCGGTTTCTCGACGTCGCGCCCCGAGAACAGGAAACTCCCGGCCAGGTCCAGGATCGTCTGGTGCGGGACCTGCTTGTCCGCGCGCCGCTGCAGGTAGGTCAGTACGTCCTGCCCGCCGGTCAACCCCAGGTAGACGTGCTGCGCGTAATACCCGAGCTTCAGGTTGATCGCCCAGTCGCAGCTCCCGCCGCGCGGGGCCAGATCCCCCGCCAGCGTCCGCATCAGGGTCGTCTTCCCCTGCCCGTTGTTCCCCAGGATCGCGATGCGCTCCCCCCGCTGGATCTCGAAATGGACGTCCGCGGCGACCTGCTTGCCCGGATACCCGATTTCGAGATCCGAACAGTAGAGCGCGGTCCCGCTGCGACTCCCGACCGAGGGAATCCGGATGCTCACGTTGCGCTGATGGTGGGCGAGCGAGATCTTGCCGCGGTTGAGGCGTTCGAGCTGCTTGATCTTGGACTGCGCCCGCGTGGCCGTCGCCGCCCGCGCGCGGTTCTTATCGATGAACTCCTGTAGACGCTTCGCTTTCGACTCGATGACCCGGTTCCCCTTCTCGGCGAGCACGACCTGCTCGTCCTTGTAGGCCAGGTAGGCCTCGACGTCGCCGGGATAGAGCGTCAGCTCGCTCCCTTCCACGTCCAGCGTCTGCTCGCACGTGCGCATCAGGAATTCCCGGTCGTGCGAGATGATCATGTAGCCGCCCCGGAAATCCCCGAGGAAGTTCTCGAGCAGGAGCAGCGTGCTCAAATCGAGATAGTTGGTCGGCTCGTCCAGGACCAGGAAGTTCGGGTTGCGCAGCAGCATCGCCGCCAGCTTGACCCGCGTCTGATAGCCGCCGGAAATCTGCCCGATGCGCGTCTCCAGGTGCGTGGGATCGAGCTGGAACTTGGCGGCCACTTCGCCGCAGCGCCACTCCTCCTGGTCGGTGTAGCGCATGAGGAATTCCAGGACCGTCTCCTCGGGGCTGTACGGATCGTGCTGCTCGAGGTAGCTCAGCCGGAGGTCGCGGGTGCGCACGATGCGTCCGGAGTCCGGCTCCTCCTCGCCGGTGATCAGCCGCGCGAGGGTGGACTTCCCGGAACCGTTCCGGCCGATGACGCCGATTTTCTGGTTCGCGTAGAACTGAACGCTCACCGCTTCGAAAATGGTGCGCGCGCCGTAGTGTTTGCCGACGTCTTCGACCTGGATCAGGCATTTCATGGAGGTACCGCATCAAGAAGGACGGGGAGGGGGACCGGGAGCCAAGTCGGGCTCACGCCCGAAATCCAAACGGGCCACGATCGGGCGGGAGTCGATCCGTGGCCGGTGACCGGTGGCCGGTGGCCGGTTTTAACGCCGGCCCCGAACAGCTCGCCAGGCCACACGCTGCGAACAGCGCCACGCATCTGCGTGAAAGCGGCGCGGGATCCTCAGCAGTAGGGAGCAAAAACGGAGGGGCGGGATTCTAGTGCGCGCGGCGAGGAAAGGCAAGCCCGATCTGCGGGACGGAGCGGGTGCGCCGCGCCGCGCGGCCGTCGTTCGCAGGTGGCGCACGGCGTTTGCTCGCACGTGGGTGGTCTTAGCCCCCCTCCGCACCGATGGACTCTACTGGACCCGTTGAGGGAGAGGACCATGTCGCGCCTCTCGTGGTGGGCAGGTCGTCGCTGGGTGACAGGACCCCCGCACGGTAGCCGCGGTGGTCGGTGAACAGTGGAAGGTGGACGATGAACAGTCATCCGCGGGAGAGTGGGGAGGACCGGTTCATGGCCCCGCACTTCGACCATCCACGGTCCACCAACCACGATCCACCGGCCACTGGCCACTGGCCGCCGGCCCCCGTCAGCCGGCGCCGCGTCCGGGGTTCCGCGCTCCGCGAGTTCTGCTTCTGCCTCCTTGCGGTCGCGCTCGTGGGCGGTCTCCTGTGGCTGGTCCGTTTCCGCCAGAAGATCCGCTCCATCTACGGCGTGGGCACGCCGCCGCTCCAGGCCGGCGGCGCCGCCGAGCAGCCGCCGAAGTAGTAGACCGACGCCGCCACGGGTCGCCTGGCGTGCGACGAGGACCGGCAGGACGCAGCGGGACAACCTCGAGTGATCGACCCGAGCGGCGGTCGAAAAAGCCGCAGCCGGCGTTGATGGCCCTTCGAGTGCAAGCGAGGACGCCTGCGCCACCACCGCCTCAGACCCGGCAAACGACCTCCGCGGAGCGCGGAACCCTGGTGGCGAGGGCGTCCTCGCCTGCGCCGCGAGGTCGCCGAGGCCGGAGTCTCGTGGGGCTGGCCCGATCCCCAGAACGAGGCGTTTCCGCCCGCCGCGGCCTTTTGCGACCGCCTCACGTTGCAGGTTGGCCTGTACCGGGCGGAAGCGCACGACGGCACGCCGCGCAATCTGGGTGTGCCACGGAGCGCGCTCGGGAGTATGATCTCGTCGGCTCTTCTCCCCTCCGAGGACCTCCCCCGTGTTCGACCCTGCCGAGCGGAAGCCCCCAGACCCGTCCACGCCGCCACCGCCGCCGTCGCCACCCGAGACCTCGGCCGCAACGCCGGGGGGCCCCGCGACCTTCGTCCCGGGCGCTTCGGCCATCAGCGACGCGCCCGCCGCCGAGCCGGCCGCCCCGGCCCCGACTCCCGGTCTGCCCGTCCCCGGCGCGTTCACGGCCCCCGTACTGCCGCCGCCGGAGCTGCCTCGCGCCGCGGACCTCCGCGAACGCTACCGCCTGGGCCCACGCCTCGGCGCCGGCGGCATGGGAATCGTCCTCTCCGCCCACGATCGCCCCCTCGGCCGCGACGTCGCTCTCAAGCTCATGCGCATCGGACCGGCCGGCGCCGACGACGAACTGCTCCACCGCTTTCTCGCCGAAGCCCAGATCACCGGCCAGCTCGAACATCCCAACCTCGTGCCGGTTCACGAGCTGGGCTGCGACCGCGAACGCGGGCTCTACTTTGCCATGAAGCGGGTTGCGGGCGTCACGCTCGCCCAACGTCTGGACGAAGTGCGCACGGAACCGGCCGTCGCCCGCACCTGGTCGACCACCCATGTCCTGCACCTCTTCTTGAAGATCTGCGAGGCGCTGGAATTCGCCCATGCGCGCGGGGTCCTGCACCGCGACCTCAAGCCGGCCAACATCATGCTTGGCGACTACGGTGAAGTCCTGGTCATGGATTGGGGCCTGGCCAAGCTGATGCCGTCCGCACCCGCGCCGTCCCCCGCCGCCGCGGCCGACCCGCCCGCCGCGTCCGTCGCACCCGCACGCTCCCCCTCCCCCGCCGCACCTGTCGCCCGAAGCGCGCAGCGCGAAGGGGGAGCGGGGGAGGGTCGGGGAGAGGGTAGGTCCGCGCCACCCACGGCCCCCGCAGCCCCCTCCCCTTCGCCCGCCACCGCTCCGTCTGCCCCGACCGTGATCGCTCCCTCCGGCCCGCACGCTTCCCGCGCGACCGCACCCGCACCGTCCCCCTCCTCCGCCGCCGCGTCCGTCGCACCCGCACGCTCCCCCTCCCCCGCCGCAGCGGGGGAGGGCCGGGGAGAGGGTAGGTCCGCGCCACCCACTGCCCCCGCGGCCCCCAGCACTCCGCCCGCCGCTTCCTCCACCGCCATCGCCGCCACGCCCCACCCCTTGACGTCGGCCGGCACCCGGCTCGGCACCCTCGACTACATGCCGCCCGAGCAGGCGCGCGGCGAAATCGACGCCCTCGACGCCCGCGCAGACGTCTACTCGCTCGGGGCCATCCTGTATGAAGCGCTCACCCTCGCCCCGCCCTTCCGCGCCGGGGACCCCGGTGCACTGCTGCGCGCCGTCCTGCGCGGCCACCCGGTCCGGCCCAGCGCCCGCATCCGCGCCGCGCACCACGCCCTGCGGCACGCCCCCCCCGCCCCCCTCGCCCCCCCCGCCTCCCCCGGCGGCGCCGCTGCTGCCGCCCCCACTCGCGCGCGGCCCGCTCCCGCGCCCCCGCCGCTGTCCCCGGCCGCGGCGCCGCCCCCCGCCGCGCCCGCG
>JACRIP010000152.1 GCA_016220045.1 Planctomycetota bacterium | reverse complement strand
GCACGCGACAAGAAGAACCCGAAGCACAAGGCGATCGACATGGCGCCGCAGCGTCCGCTGCGCGACGCCGAGCGCGCCAACTACGAGTTCTTCCTGAACCTCCCCGAGCCCGACCGGACGCAGGTCCGGATCGACGCCAAGGGCACGCAGTTCCTGCAGCCGCTCTTCGAGTACTCGGGCGCGTGCGCCGGCTGCGGCGAGACGCCCTACGTGAAACTCCTGACGCAGCTCTTCGGCGACCGGCTGCTGGTCGCCAACGCCACCGGGTGTTCATCGATCTACGGCGGCAACTTGCCGACCACGCCGTACACGGTGAACCGCGACGGACGCGGGCCGGCGTGGGCGAACTCGCTCTTCGAGGACAATGCGGAGTTCGGGTTCGGCTTCCGGCTGGCGCTGGACGGGCACAAGCGGGCCGCGCGCGAGCTGCTCACGCAACTGGCGACGCCGCTCGGCGAGGAGCTGGTGCGTGGGCTCCTGCAGCCCGAGCCGCCGGGCGAGGCGGGGATCGCCGCTCAGCGCGGGCGCGTGAAGGAGTTGCGCGCGCGGCTGGCGAGCCGGTTCAACGGCTCGGAGTCGGGGGCGGCGGCGCGGCGGCTGGCGGAACTCGCCGACTACCTGGTGGAGAAGTCGGTCTGGCTGGTCGGCGGCGACGGCTGGGCCTACGACATCGGCTACGGCGGGCTCGATCACGTGCTGGCGATGAACCGCAAGGTGAACATCCTGGTGCTCGACACCGAGGTCTATTCGAACACGGGCGGGCAGCAGTCGAAGGCGACGCCGCTGGGCGCGGCGGCGAAGTTCGCCACGGCCGGCAAGGAGATCGCGAAGAAGGACCTGGGGGTGCTGGCGATGACGTATGGTCACGCCTACGTCGCGCGGATCGCGTTCGGCGCGAGCGACAAGCAGACGGTGCAGGCCTTTGCGGAGGCGGACTCCTTCCCGGGTCCGTCGCTGATCATCGCCTACTCGCACTGCATCGCGCACGGGTACGACATGGCCTTCGGCGCGAACCAGCAGAAGCTGGCGGTGGACTGCGGGATCTGGCCGCTCTACCGGTATGACCCGAGGAGGGTGGAGGCCGGAGAGCCGCCGCTGAAGCTGGATTCGCCGCCGCCGAAGCTGCGGCCGGAGGAGTATCTGCGGAACGAGACGCGCTTCCGCATGGTGGAGAAGCTGGACCCGGACCGGTTCCGGCGGCTGATGCGTTCGGCCGCGGGTGCGGCGCAGCAGAAGTGGGCGATCTACCAGCACCTGGCGGGTATGCGCATTCCGAAGAGCAACGGGGAATAGGAGAGCCGCAGCATGACGATCGACCTGAAGACCACGTATCTGGGCCTGGAGCTTCCGCATCCTTTCATGCCGGGCGCGTCGCCGCTGGTGGAGGATCTCGACCAGGTGCGGCGGCTGGAGGACGCGGGCGCGGCGGCGATCGTCATGCACTCGCTGTTCGAGGAGCAGATCGAGCGCGATCAGGCGGTGAGCGACTGGACGCGCGGGACATTCAGCGAGTCGAACGCCGAGGCGCGGAGCTATTTCCCCTCTCCGGACCTGTTCCCCTTCGGACCGGACGGCTACTTGGAGCACCTGAGGCGGGTGCGGGCGGCGGTACGGGTTCCGGTGATTGCGTCGTTGAACGGCGTGCGTGCCGGTCGGTGGCTGGAGTTTGCGCAGCGGATGGAGCAGGCGGGTGCGCATGCGCTGGAGCTGAACGTGTACGAGCTGGGTGCGGACCCGCAGCAGACGGCGGCGGAGATCGAGGAGCGGGCCGTGGAGATGGTGCGGCTGGTGTGCGGGGCGGTGAAGATCCCGGTGGCGGTGAAGCTATCGCCCTTCTACACGTCGGTGGCGAACGTGGTGCTGCGACTGGTGGAGGCGGGGGCGAAGGGCGTCGTGTTGTTCAACCGCTTCTATCAGCCGGACATCGACGTCGACGGGCCGACTACGGTACCGACCCTGCATCTGTCGGGTCCTGGGGAGCTGCTGTTGCGGCTGCGCTGGCTGGCGATCCTGTCGGGGCGGGTACCGACCTCGTTTGCGGTGACGGGGGGGGTGCATTCGGTGGAGGATGCGGTGAAGTCGGTGATGGCGGGTGCGCATGCAGTGCAGATGGTGTCCGCTCTGCTGCTCCGTGGAGCGGGGTGGCTGAAGGAGATCCGGGAAGGGGTGGAGCGGTGGCTGGTGGAGCACGAGTACGAGTCGCTGGGGCAGATGCGGGGGAGCATGGACTTGGCGCGGTGTCCGCAACCGCAGGCGTTGGAGCGGGCGAACTATGCGCAGATACTTCAGTCGCTGCGGGGCGGGGCGGGGGTGCCGGGGAGCGCGGGGGGGGCGGGGGCGTAGGGCCACGAAGCTGGGGGAAGGGCCACGAAGGGAGACGGGAATACGAAGGGCCACGAAGCGAGAAGCACGAAGGACCACGAAGGCGGGGGCCGCGACGGGTCGCGACGGAGGCGGGGACGGTGGCGCCCCGACCCGCGCTCCAGCGGTCGCGGCCCGTCGTGGCCCCTCGTATTCCCGCCCTTCGTGGTTCTTCCCGCCAGCCGCGATTTGACACCACGCGCCACCACCGGTAGAATCGCCGCACACCGATGGACACCGCGCGAGGATGGCGGAACTGGCAGACGCGCCGGACTTAGGATCCGGTGGGGCAACCCGTGGGGGTTCAAATCCCCCTCCTCGCACCACTCGGAGGGGCAAGGGGTTGGGGCTATTCGGCGCGGCGGAGCGGCGCCGGATCCGGGACGGTTGCCGGCGACTCTGCCCCGAGTCTGCCCTTTTCGGGGGCAGCTTCGACGTAGGCGGCCAGCTTCTCCACCGCGGCGCGCTTCGCGGTCCATCCAATCGTGACGTAGCGGTCGAACGCGCTCGACCCGCCCTTGTGACCCGAGATGCTGGACGTAATGTGCCAGCCGATGCCGGCCTCCAGCATCCACGAGCAGAAGCACGCCCGCAGGTCGTGGAACCGGACGCGCGGGCGAATCTCGCCGAGCCCGGCTCGGGCCAAGGTGTCGTGCCAGCGCTTCGCGTCGAACGCCCACGGTCTTCCGCCGCGCGTCCCGAGGAACACGTGCGGGTCCTCGATGCCGCGCGGCAGCCCGGCCAGCGCCTCCAGGGCCGGCCGGTTCAGCGGAACTTCCCGGGGGCAACCGTTTTTCGGGTCGCGGACCCTCGCGACGGCCGCGCCCAAGTCCACGTCAGCCCACGTCAGATTCACCAGCTCGCCGCGGCGCATACCGGTGTTGGCGGCGACGATGACCGCGGACCGAACCGGCTCATAGGCAATGGTCACGAGCCGGAGGTAGTCCGCGGGGGTGAGCGCGAGCAGACGCCGGTTGCGTTCCGTCAGGTGCGGCCATTCGTCCAGCGGAAGCCGGGGAAGGAGTCCCAGAGTCCGCGCGTGCTTGAGGACGCGCCGGAGCCGTGCGACCTCGCGGTTGACGGTCGCGGGCTTGCGCTGTTTCGCGCGCTCCTGGACGTGCCGGAGGATGCAAGCGGCGTCGATCTCGTCCAGATGGAGCTTGCCGAACGCCCGCACCAGCTTCCCGACCGTGAAGGCTTCCTTGTCCGCGCTCTTGAGGGTCTGCCGCATCCACGGCAGGTAGTCCCGTTCCACGAAGTCGGCGAGGGTCACGCGCTCGCCGGTAGCGCCGATGAGTCCGAGCCGCTGCCGCTCCTCTGCGCGGCCGGCGTCGAGGGCCAGTTCATTCCGCCGCCGTTCCGTCCAGCGGTGGGCGTCCGCCTCACGGGTGCAGCCGGTGGACTCCCTCCGGCGTTTTCCCGAGCAGCGAAAATCCGCGAACCAGAACGGCGAAGCCGGGTCACGAAACAGTCGGATTCCCCCGCGCATCGTCTATGCTCCTTCCTCGCACGCGGGGGCGAGAGGCATCGAGGGCATCGTAGCGTCCGGGGTGGGGTCGGGGCAAGAATTGTCGGCGGGGGCGGGCTTGACCCGATGCCGCTTGATCCAGGCTTCGAGGTCGAGCACGTCGAAGAGCAGGCGGCGGCCGATGCGCACGGAGGGAAGGCGGCGGGCGGCGGCGAGCTTGTAGAGGAAGTCGGGGCGCAGCGACAGGAAGGCGGCGGCGCGGCGCACGTCGAGCAACCGCGGCGCGAGCGGCGGGGATGGGTGCGGCGACGGCGGCGCGGGTGCTGGCGCCGGCGCTCTGTCTGGGGCAGACCGTGGGGCGTGCATGACCGGGGCTCCTTTCGCGTTGAGGTTCTGCGCGGCGAGTCGCCGAGGGGAGTATCCGGGGTCTTGTGACCCTACTTCGTGGCGAACGTGTTCCGGGTCGTCCCGAACGGGCTACCCCGTCCCGACCCGGACCTTTCAGCCTGCGAATTGGCCAAGCGGGCCTTGCGGACGGCCTGCTCCTCCGGGGAGAGGACGGCCCACCGTGCTTTCGCCCGCTCCCGGCGGAGGTCTCGGGCGGCTTCGTCCGCGGTTCGACCCCCGAAGGGAGTCAGCAGGCCGACCGCCAGGGCTTCGCGCGTCACCCGGCGCAGCGTGCAGCGCGGTTCGCCCGGCAACCCGATGCGCCGAGCGTAGAGGGGGTCCAGCGGGCAGAGCGGGCAGGAGCAGACGGCGAACTTCGTGCACTCGTCCATCTGCCGCCGGGCGTCGGCCTCGATGGGCAGCCTGTCGGGTGCGGTTTCTGGCATAGTGGGTATACCCCATGGACGTTCAACGCCGTGCCGCGCCAAGGCGAAGCAGGACGTCAAACAGTTTTCGGGCGGCGGTTTGCGGAGCGAACGCCGCGGCGGCAAGACGCACAAGTTCGGCCAACTCGGCCCCGTCTGGAAGGTGATGGTTGTTGAACCGGTCAAGGACTCGGTTCAGGCATTCGCGCGCTTGCGCTCGGACGCGATTCTCCTGGCGGCACATCTTGCATGGGGAGTTGTTCGGGGTTGGCATGAGCGGCACTCCAGCGGGCGACAAATGGCCTTGAATCTCGGGAGCTTGCCTCGCTCGCCACGGTCTTTGGCAAGCGAGCGGGGTGTGCCTGCCGTCTGCCTGCCTGCCACCCCCTACGGGGGTGGGTGGCGGCAGGCACACGAACGGCACCCGGGCGGCTCGCTTGCCTCGCTCGCCAAACCAAGAAACGGCAAGCGAGACAGGGGGGGGCGTCACGGATCCGGTGCGCGGGGATCGGGCCCCCCCTCCACTGGGCGGTACCGGTACGGCGCGCACTGGCCTGCGCGGGGCAGCGCGCAGGCGTGCAGGTGCCGCACGAGCGTCCTGTCGGCCGGAGCGTGGTCGCCCATCGCCTTAGCGACGGCGGCGCGCTCCACTCCTCCCGCCGGGCGGCCCGCGGCGGCCCACGCCTGCGCAAGAGCCGCGTGACATGCGGCGGCAGTCGCCTCGCCTCGCGCACTCGCGCTGGACTCCGGAGGATCGCATGAGACCAAGCGCAGCGGCCCGGTGCCGTCGCCCGTAGGCGCGTCGAGGTCGGCGATCGCGCCGGGAAGCGGGGCGGTCTCGACCCGGAGCAGCGCGTCAGGCAACGCCGCCTCGTCCTTCAGCTCGTACGCGAGGCGGCGGGCTCCCGCCGGACCCGCCCCAAAGTAGATGGACGCCTCCGACCACCCATGCAGCGCGGTCGTGCCCGCGAGGCGCTGGCCGGGCGCGACGGCGGGCGAGTCCCCGGCCTGAGCCTTCTTCGCGTGCGCCACCACACATACGGCT
>JACRIP010000147.1 GCA_016220045.1 Planctomycetota bacterium | reverse complement strand
CGTACTCGTACTCGTACTCGTACTCGAACGCACTGGGCATTCGAGTACGAGTACGAGTACGAGTACGAGATACGACGGAGGCGATGCCTTCGAGAAGTGCGGCCCGTACGGCTCGTAGGCAGGTACGGACATGCACCCCCGCGGCCGCTTTCGGTGGCCGCTCCCGGGAGCGGCTGCTATAATGCGCCCCTTCCTGGGGATACGTCGATCGGAGCGACGCATGGAGAGCTTTCCCGACCGCCTGACCGCCGCGATCCGCGCAAAAAAAAGCTGCGTCGTCGTGGGGCTGGACCCGCGGCTGGAGCAGCTTCCGGAGCGCGTGCGGCGCGCGGCTTTCCGGCGCCACGGGCGCGGGGCGCGCGGCGCAGCGGAGGCGATCCGGCGCTTCAATCGCGCCGTGCTGGAGGTGGTGGCGCCGCTCGTGCCCGCGGTCAAGCCGCAGGTCGCATTCTACGAGGCCTCCGGCGCCTACGGGATGGCGGCCTTCGCGGATACGCTGGCGACTGCGCGGGAGCTGGGCCTGGTGACGATCGCCGACGTGAAGCGCGGCGACGTCCCGAGCACGGCGGAGGCGTATGCCGCGGCCTACCTGGGTGTCGGGGCCGAAGGGGCGGGGCCGGCGGGCGCGGCCCGCGGGGCGCCGACGACGCCGCGAACGCGGGCCGTGCGCGCCCCGTTCGACGCGGACGCGGTGACACTTTCGCCCTACCTGGGCGAGGACAGCGTGCGGCCCTTTCTGCGCGCGTGCGCCGAGCGCGGACGCGGCGCCTTCTTCCTGGTGCGCACCTCGAACCCCGGGGCGCGCGACTTCCAGGACCTCCCGGTCGGCGGGCGGCCGCTCTACCGGGCGGTGGCCGCGGCGGTGGCGCTATGGGGGAAAGACCTGAAGGGCGACTGCGGCCTGAGCGCGGCCGGGGCGGTGGTCGGGGCGACCTACCCGCAGGAGGCGGCGGAATTGCGCGCCGACCTGCCGGACGCGATCTTCCTGGTGCCGGGCTACGGCGCCCAGGGCGCGGGCGCCGCCGAGGTCAAGCCGTGCTTCCGCGCGGACGGGTCGGGCGCGCTCATCGCCGCGTCGCGCTCGATCACCTTCGCCTACGCGCAGGGCGCGGGGAAGGCGAAGTACGGGGAGGCGCGCTGGGAGGAGGCGGTGGCGGCGGCGGCGCGGCAGATGAACGACGAGCTGGCCGCGGTGCGCCCGTGACCCCGGTCCTGGTCGGCGTCTTCCTGCTCGCCCTGGCGATTTCGCTGGTCGCCACGCCGCTCGCGCGCGCGGCGGCGCGCCGCGCCGGGTTCGTGGACGAGCCGGGCGAACGCAAGATCCACCAGCACCCGGTGGCGCTGGGCGGCGGCGTGGCCATCTTCGCGGGCGCGGTGCTGCCGCTGGTGGCGGCGGCGGGCGCGATCCTCTGGCTTTCGGCGGCGGGCGTGCCGGCCTGGCTGCCCGAGGGCGTGGCCCGCCACCTGCCGGGCGCGCGGTCGAGCCTCGCGAAGCTCGGCGGCATCGGCCTCGGCGCGCTCGCGCTCTTCGTGGTCGGAATCATCGACGACCACCGCGGCCTGTCCGCCCGCATCAAGCTCGCGGTCCAGCTCGTCGTCGCCCTCGGCCTGGTCGCATCAGGTGTACGCCTGAGCCTGTTCCTCGACGACCGGCCGGGCGGGACTCTGCTTTCCGGAGCGGTCACGGTGCTGTGGATGGTCGGGATGACCAACGCCTTCAACCTGCTCGACAACATGGACGGGCTGTGCGCGGGCGTGGCGTCCGTGGCCTCGGGGGTCTTCGCCGCGATCGCGCTCCTGACCGGGCAGCTTTTCATCGCGGCGTGCCTGCTCTGCCTGCTCGGGGCCTGCCTCGGGTTCCTGGCCTACAACAAGCCGCCGGCGACGATCTTCCTGGGCGACGCCGGCAGCCTCTTCATCGGCTACGCGCTCGCGGTGCTGTCGATCCTCTTCACGTACTACCGCTACGAGGCGGGGTATTCACTGTACTCGGTGCTGGTCCCCTTCTTCATCCTGGCGGTGCCGGCCTACGACACGCTGTCGGTGATGGCGATCCGCATCGCCAACGGGCGGTCGATCATGCAGGGGGACACGAACCACCTCTCGCACCGGCTGGTGCGGCTGGGGCTGTCGCGCGGCGGGGCGGTGCTCCTGATCGACATCCTGACGCTCAGTACCGGGCTGTCGGCGGTGCTGATCTACGAGACGCGGGTGACCGGGGCGATCGTCGCCACGCTGCAGGTGCTCCTCGTGCTGGGCATCCTGGCGGTGATCGAGACCGCGGCCCGGAGGAAGGCGTGAGCCGGCGCGGGCAGCGGCGGCACGCGGAGGAGGGATTGGGCGCGGGCGGCCGAGGAGGGGGCGCGCCCGGGGGGGGCGCGGAGTCGGAGGAGGAGGGGAGCGCGCTCCGGGAGTTTTTGGAGCTGCCGGCGCTCGCGTGGGTCGCGGCGGCGCTGGCGGCGGGACAGTTCGCCTGCCGCGTGCTGGTCAACGGTCGCACCAGCGGATTCGGCTACGACCTGACCTTTGCCCTGCTCCTGCTGTTTCCGCTGCTCCTGCTCTTCCTGCTGCGTCCGCTCGGGGCGCCGCGCCTGCCCTGGTGCCGGCCGGCCGGCGCCGTGACGTGGATCGCGCTCGCCTTCGGGGCGGTGGTTGCGCTGTCGCCCGCGCTCGCGGTTTTCCCGTACAACGCGGCGGTGGTCGCGGTCTCGTGGCTGGGTCAGCTCGCGTGGTTCTTCCTGGCGGCCGAGGCGGGCAGCGCGCCGCCGCGCCTGGGAGCGATCCTGGCCGCGGCGCTGGCGGCGATCGCGGTGCAGGGTGGACTCGGGGTGTACCAGTACTTCGTGGCCTTTCCGCTGCTGGTGGAGGAAGTGCGGCGGAACCCGGGGCTGATCCCGGTGGACAATACCCTGCAGTACGAATTCCTGGCGCGGCTCTTTTCGGGGCAGCCGTTCGGGACGCTGGTGACGCGCAACGCGTGGGCCGGGCTGCTGGGGATCGGACTGCCGGTGCTCCTGGGCTGGGCCATGGACCGGTTACGGGAAACGCCGCAGGCGCGGCGTCGGACCGCCTTCGCCCTGGTGATCGCACCGGGGCTCCTGCTTGCGCCGGCGCTGGGGCTCTCGGGCTCGAAGGGAGGCGTGGGGGCGGCGGCGGTCGGGCTGGGGGTGCTGCTCGTGCTCGGCGGCTGGCGGGAACTGCCCGGGCTGGTGCGCGGAGGGTTGCTGGGG
>JACRIP010000151.1 GCA_016220045.1 Planctomycetota bacterium | reverse complement strand
TGCCCAGGGCGTTCGAGTACGAGTACGAGATACGAGGACGACCGAGACCGTGCTGCCGCCAAGGTACGCCCGCTGCGGGGACCCAGTACTCCGCGCTACGGGGGCGGCGATCGATGGGACCAGCCCGTCGGCAATTCCGGACATGCACCCGCCGAGCGTCCCACACTTGACCGCAGCACCCGTCGGCCCGTATTCTACGAGAACTCCCGCCCCCCACGGCCCCCCCCCGAGTGCGCTCCCTGGAGCCCGATGAAGAGCGATACCCTGATGCCGTACCTGCTGTGCGCCGCCTGCGTGCGGCTCTACGAGACGCCCGCGGACCCTGCGCCGGAATCCCCGGCAGCCGAGCCGCGCTGCCGCGCATGCGGGGGCCGGCTGGTGGCCGCGCGGCCGGAAGGCCCGCCGACCTGGGTCCCGCGCGACCCGGAGCAGCCCGCGAGCGCGCCGCCAACCGAGCGCACCCTGGTGCGTCCGGCGCCGCAAATGGAGGCTCTGGGTCCGGCTCATCCGCAGGACGGACCGGCGGGCACCGACCGCACGCTCGGCCCGGCCGGGCCGGTGGCGCATGATGCTGCTACGGTCTTCACCCCATCCTCCGCCGTGCGGCGGCCGGCGCGCGCGCGCGCCGCGTCCTCCGCGGCCACGATCCCCGACGTGGGCACGGACTCCGCGACCTTGCCGCTCGAGCCGGGGAGCGCGGTCGTGCCCGCGGGCGCCGGGTCGGAGGCCGAGACGCGCGTGCTCCAGGTCGGAGAGCGGAGCGGCGAACGCTTCGGACGCTACCTGCTGGTGCGCGAGCTGGGGCGGGGCGGCATGGGCGTCGTCTACGAGGCCTGGGACACCCAGCTCCGGCGCGCGGTCGCGCTCAAGACGCTGCTCTCCCACGCCGCGCTGACCACCGAGGAGGTCGAGCGCTTTCTGCGCGAGGCGCAGTCGGCGGCGCGCCTGCGGCATCCGAACATCGTGCAGGTGCACGACGTCGGCACCATCGAAGGCCGGCACTACTTCACGATGGACTTCATCGCGGGGGAGGGCCTCGACGGGGCGATGAAGAAACTGTCCGCGCGGCGCTTCCTGGAGATCCTGCGCGAGGTCGCGCTGGCGCTGCACGCGGCGCACGAGTCCGGCGTGGTGCACCGCGACGTCAAGCCCGCGAACATCCTGGTGGACGGCGCGGGCCGGCCGTACGTGAGCGACTTCGGCCTGGCGAAGGAGCTGCGGCGCGACGGCGGGGCGGGGCTGACCGGGATCGGGGCGGTGATGGGCACGCCCGGCTACATGGCGCCGGAGCAGGCGTGCGGCCGGATCGACCGGATCGGCCCGAAGAGCGACGTCTGGAGTCTCGGTGTGATCCTGTATGAACACCTGACGAGCCGGCTGCCCTTCGCCGAGGAGGACGTGATCAGCCTGTTGCGGGCGATCTGCGAGCGCGAGCCGCTGCGGCCGTCGCAGACGGAGATGCGGGGCCGGCGCGTGCACCGCGACCTGGAGACGATCTGCCTGGCGTGCCTGGAGAAGGAGCCGGCGCGGCGCTACGACTCGGCGCAGGCGCTGGCCGACGACCTCGGGCGTTTCCTGGATGGCGAGCCGATCGAGGCGCGCCCACCCTCGCCGGCCTACCGGCTGTGGCTCTGGGCGCGGCGGCGGCGGGCGCTGGTGGCGGCCGGACTGATCGTGCTGGCGGCCTGCGGCGCGGCCGGATGGACCGTGCTCCGGGCCGACGCGGAGAACCGGCGGCGCGATCAGGAGATGCACCGGCAGCAGGAGGACCGGGCGCGCCGCGAGGAGATGGAGAAGCTGATTCGCGAGGTCGAGGGCAATGCCCGTTCGCTCGCGCGGCAGGCGCAGATGGCGCGCCTCCAGGACCACGCCGCGGCGCTTCAGCTCCTCGATCAGGCGGTCGGAATGGCGCCGAAGGTCCCGGATCTCTACCTCCAGCGGGGACGCGTCCATCGCGAACTGGGGCACTGGGCGGAGGCGACCAAGGACTTCAGCGCGATGATCGAGCTGGAGCCGAACGCGGTCGAGGCCTACGCGGAGCGCGCCGCCACGGCCTACATGATCAACGACTTTCCGCACGTGATGGTCGATCTGCAGACGATCCTGACGAAGCACCCCAAGCACCCGCTGGCCGATCTGGGCGCGGGCTGCCTCTCCTACCTGAACGGGCGCAAGCAGGATGCGGTCAGGTTCTTCGATCGGGTGATCGAGCGCGAGCCGGGGAATTCCCTGGCGTTCGCCGTGCGCGGGTCGGCGCAGAACGACATGGGCAAGACCGAGCTCGCCCTGCGCGACTTCGATCGGGCGATCCAGCTCGATTCGTCCAATGTGGCCGCGCTGACCAATCGCGGGACGCTCCGGGTCCAGGCCGGGAAGAATGTCGAGGGGATTGCGGACCTGAGTGCGGCGATCGCGGCCTTCCCGAGCAACGGCTGGGCGTTCTGCTGGCGGGGGATTGCGCACGGCCGGCTGCGCCGGTATCCGGAGTCGGCGGCGGACCTGGAGCGGGCGCTGCGGCTGCGGACGATGCTGGGCGACGCCATGGCCCACCTGGTCCAATCCGAGTACCTGTGCGGGCGGCCGGCGGAAGCGGAGCGTCTCGGGGGGCAGGCGATCGCGGGCAAGACGTATGCGCAGAGCGGGTGGTTCTATCGGGGAATGGCCCGACTAGAGCTCGGGCGTCCGGCGGAAGCGGAGGCGGATGCCGTCGAGCTGGCGAAGCTGCCGGGCGCGGCGCGGGAGGTCGGGCCGGTGCTGCAGGCGGCGATCCTGTTGCAGCGCGGGCAGATCGAGGAGGCGGAGGCGGCGTTGGCGCCGGCGCTGACGCTGCGCAGCCGGGAGACGGTCTCCTGGATCGTCGAGGCGCGGCTCCTGGCAGCGCAAGGCAAGCCGGCGGAGGCGCTGCGGCGTTTCGATGCGGTTCTCGCGGCGGCGCCGGGTGTGGAGAAGCTGATCGGCGAGGAGGTGAAGCGCCTGCGCTAGTAGCGGGGGGGCGGGGGAGGGGGGAAGGGAGCGGACGCGGGGGAGTTCGAGCTTCCATCTGCTCCCCCCGTGGCGGGATGCACGCGGATTTTTCGGACACGGCAGCAAGGAACGCGGGATCTCGGGGCGCAAGCAGCGCCGTCTACCACAGGTGCACGACCCTGCCTGCCTGCGCGTTGCCGTAGGGGCGGGCCTTGGCCTGTCCCCCGTAGCCGGAGGCGAAGGGGGATGCCCGCCCCGCATGGGCGCGAGCATTGCTTGCGGGTGCGAGGGCGACCACAAGGGTCGCCCCTACGACGAATTCGTCGATTGCGGGCGGTCCTAGTGTCCCGTCAACGTCGTTGCCTGGGGTCGTTCGATTCGTGGCCCCTCGGGGCGCCTCACGAGGCGCCCCTACGCGGACCGGAAGATTCGATATTGACAGGACACTAGCCTTGCTTCGGGTCAGTGCAAAAAAAACAGGGGCGGCCGCGCGGGCCGCCCCTGGAATGTGCTCTGCAGCGGTCGTCCGACCGGCCGGCGCGTCGCGCGCCGGGCTGCGGTCCCGTCTACGCTAATCCCCCGGGTTGGCGTAGGGGCGGACCCCTGTGTCCGCCCCGCCTGCCAAGCTGGGTTGCGGTGCCAGGGCGGACACGGGGGTCCGCCCCTACCGGAATCGTCCCGATAGACGTGGACAGGACACTACCGCTTCACCGAGGTCCCGCCCGAGTCGCGCGCCAACGCATCCATCAGCATCGTGTTCGCGTCGCCCAGCGAAATCGTATGGATGCGCAGCTTCTTCAGCTTGTTGTACTCGCGCGCGCGTTTGATGATCTCCTCCGGGCCGACCACCAGGTCCGGCGGATAGGGCGAGCCGTCCGACAGCAGGTAGATCGTGTCCACGCCCGCCTTGTACTGCTTGTCGTTCAGGCCCATGCCCGCCATCTTGAACGCCAGCTCCAGCGCGTCCCAGATGTTCGTCTGCATGGTCGCCGCCTGCTTCTCGACGTAGCCGATCGCCGCCTGGATGTTCTCCGGCGACGCCGGAATCAGGCCGTCCTTCCAGCGCTCGATCGACGTGTTGAAGAAGATGATGTTGAACTGGACCTTCGGATTCAGCTTCTTCAGGCACTTGATCAGCTCTTTCTTCGCTGCGTCCAGGCGCGTGCCCTTGAACGGCTCGGGACCCTGGTCGCCCTTGCCGCTGCCCGGACCGGACACCACCGCCGACGCGCCCTTGCGCTCGTATTCCTGCTCCATCGAGCCCGAGATGTCGAGAATGAAGACGATGCGATCGGAATCGATCGGGATCCCGAAGAAGTCGTCCTGAGTCTTGGTCGCGCCCGCGCCGCCGCCCGCCGAGGCCACCTTCGGTCCTTCCTTCGGGCCGCTCCAGGCCTCCTTGTGGTCCTTCCACCACTTCTTCCACATGTCGATGTTGCTGCCGATGTGCTCCGGATCGCCGGTCGCCTTGCGCAGCGCATCGAGCATCAGCGACTTGGTCCGCGCCGCCGCTTCCTTCTCGATCGCACTGATCAGCGCCTCGATGCCGTCCTTGGCGCCGACGCCGAGCTTGGCCATGCCTTCGGCGGCCGCCGCGCGTACCTGCCACGCCTCGTCGGAGAGGCCCTTGACGAAGTGCGGGATGCCGCGCGCTTCGCCGAGCTTGGCGAGCGCGTCGAGGACGGCCAGGCGCACGCGCGGATCGCGTTCCTTGGGGTAGCAGTCGAGCAGGCCCTGGGTGGCGTCGGCGTTCTTGACGTAGCCGAAGACTTCGGCGACGCCCGCGCGATTGGTCCAGGACTGGGCCTTGAGGCCGCTCGTAGCAAGCCACTTGACGGCCTCACCGTCGGTGGTCTTGGCGAGGGCTTCGATGACCTTGAAGTGCAGGTCGCGCGCCTGCGTGAGCGTCGCGTCCGCTACCTTGCGACTGTCGCTCAAGCGTTTGAGCTCGCCGTCGTAGCCCTGGGCCAACGCGCCGTCCGTGGGACGCTCGAGGCCGAGCTTGTCGAGTTTGCCGAGGATCTTGTCCTTCTCGTCTTCCGCGGCGAT
>JACRIP010000135.1 GCA_016220045.1 Planctomycetota bacterium | reverse complement strand
CGGACGATGAGGCCCGGCGTTCCGCCTGCAGAGGCGGTCGCAAAAGGCCGCGATAGGTAGCGCGAAAATCGCAGGCCCGAAGGGCCGTGATGAAATAGCCCAGGGCGAAGCCCTGGGACAATCGGTGGGAAAGGAATCGAGCCCTGAAGGGGCGAGATACACGGTGCGATTCGTGTATGTCGCCCTTTCAGGGCTTGAGGTCTTGGTCCTTGGGAACCCAGGGCTTCGCCCTGGGCTGTTTCATTACGGCCCTTCGGGCCTTCCGGCTGGCTTGATCGAGTCTCCTCGGCAATCCGCAATCCGAAATCTGCAATCTACAATCCGGCGCCATCGAGGGCACCATTCGGCTGCGGCGTGCCGCCCTGTGTCTCTGTGCCTCTGTGGTTTCGTCGTGGTTTCGCTGGTCCCGCGCGGTCCCGGCGGCTGCACCCGCCGGCGGCGTTTTTTCGGTGTGTTCGGCGGCTTTGACGGCTATCCTATCCTGCATGCCCACGACCGCCGCCGACTCCCCACTCCATCGTTTCGCCGAAATCGCGCTGCCGCTGCCGCTCCCGCGCCCGCTCCACTACCGCATTCCGGAAGGCATGGTCGGCCGCCTGGCGATCGGCGACCGCGTGCTGGTGCCCTTCCGGCGCGGCCAGGAGATCGGCTACTGCGTGGGGTTCGTGCCCTTCCCCGAAGTCGATCCGGCCAAGGTGAAGGAGGTCGCGCGCCGCCTGGACGAAGCGCCGATCGTGGGCGAGAAGCTGCTGGCGCTGACGCGCTGGATCGCGGAGTACTACGGTTGTTCCTGGGGGGAGGGGATCGAGGCGGCGCTGCCCGCCGGGGTGCGCAAGGTCGCCGCGCGCCGCACCGTCTCGTATCTGCGCCTGCTCCTGCCCCCCGAGGAAACGCGCACGCGCTTCCTGAGCGACGTCGACGTCAAGCCGCCCACCGAACGGGTGATCCGGTATCTCCTGGAGGCGGGCGAGGCGGTGCCGCTGGCCGACGCGATGGGCCGGCTCGCGCTCTCCATCTCCCCCTTCCGGACGCTGGCGAAGCGCGGCGCCCTGGCGATCGAACGGCGCAAGGTCGAGTCCGATCCCTACCGCGACGCGCCGATCCCGCACCACCCGCCGCCGGTGCTGAACGCGGAGCAGGCGGCGGCCCTCGCGGCCATCGGCGCCGCGGTGGACAGCGCCGCCTTCAAGGTCTTCCTGCTCTTCGGCGTGACCGGGAGCGGGAAAACGGAGGTCTACCTGCAGGCGATCGGGCGGGTGGTCGCGCGCGGCGCGCAGGCGATCGTGCTGGTGCCGGAAATCGCGCTGACCCCGCAGACCGTGGGGCGCTTCCGCGCGCGCTTCGAGCGGGTGGCCGTGCTGCACAGCCACCTGACGGAAGTCCAGCGCGGGGACGAATGGCGGCGCATCCAGAGCGGCGAGGCGCAGGTGATCGTGGGCGCGCGCTCGGCGATTTTCGCGCCCTGCCGCCGCCTCGGGCTGATCGTCGTGGACGAGGAGCACGAGCCGTCGTTCAAGCAGGGGAACACGCCGCGCTACCACGCGCGCGACGTGGCCGTCGTGCGCGGCAAGCTGGAGTCGGCGGCGGTCATCCTGGGCTCGGCGACGCCGGCGCTCGAGAGCTGGCACAACGCCCAGACCGGAAAGTACGCCCTGCTCTCCCTGCCGCGGCGGGTGGAAGACCGGCCGCTGCCGCCGGTCGAGGTCGCCGACATGACGTGCGAGCACCGCGGCGCGGTCGGCACGCCCTTCCTGTCGCACCGGCTGGAGGCCTACGCGCGGCAGGCGATGGCGGCCGGCGAGCAGGCGATCTTCTTCCTCAACCGCCGCGGGCATGCTACGGTGATTACCTGTCCGAAGTGCAACTATGCCCATCGCTGCGCGCGCTGCTCGGTGGCGCTGGTATTTCACAAACGTGCGCACATCGCGCTCTGCCACCAGTGCGGGTGGGAGACCCGGCCGCCGACGGTCTGCCCGGAGTGCAAGGGCACGAACCTCCAGTACCTGGGGCTGGGGACCGAGCGCATCGAGGAGACGCTGAAGCAGCTCTTCGGCGACGCGGCGGTGGAGCGCATGGACAGCGACAGCATGCGCACGCGGAGCGCCTACGACCGGGTGCTGGGGGGCCTCTTGACCGGGGACGTCGACTTCGTGGTCGGGACGCAGATGGTGGCGAAGGGGCTGGACTTCCCGAACGTGACGGTGGTGGGGGTGATTGCGGGGGACGCGGCGCTTTTTCACGAGGATTTCCGGGCGGCGGAGCGGACCTTCCAGCTCATCACGCAGGTGGCGGGGCGGGCGGGGCGCGGCGAGAAGGGCGGGCGGGTGGTGGTGCAGGTGATGAACCCGCAGCACTTCAGCATCCGGCGCGCGGTGGCGCACGACTACGAGGGGTTCGCGACGGAGGAGCTGGCGCATCGGCGCGAGTTCGGGTATCCGCCGTATGGCCGGCTGGCGCGGGTGCTGGTGCAGGCGAAGGTGGAAGCGGCGGCGCAGGCGGGGGCGGAGCGGCTGGCGGCGCTCCTGCGGGGGCCGGCGGCGGCGGCGAAGGCGGAGGTGCTGGGTCCGGCGCCGTGCTCGATCGCGGTGATCAAGGGGCGGGCGCGCTGGCACGTGCTGGTGAAGGCGGCGAATGCGGCGGCGTTGGCGGCGGTGTTGGCCGGGGCGCGGGCCGAGCTGCGGGGAGAGCTCAAGGGGCTGCGCGGGGTCGAGGTCGCCCTGGACGTGGATCCGGTGTCGATCCTGTAGGCGGGAGGCCGCGGGGGCTGCGGAGAGGGAGGGGGAGGGGGAGGGGGAGGGGGAGGACTGGGGAGGCGAGGAGAGATGGGAGGAATTCGAGAAAACGAATTGAACCACAGAGGCACAGAGATCACAGAGACGACGACGACGCGGCGGAGCCAGGGATCGGCGGCAGGCCCCGCAACGCCACCCGCGGATCCCACGCTCCCCGCCGCCGCCGCCAGGCCCAGCACCGTATTTTGCGCCTTGGAATGCAGG
>JACRIP010000028.1 GCA_016220045.1 Planctomycetota bacterium | reverse complement strand
TAGGTCGGGGCACGTGCGGGGCGGGATTATCGCAGGAACCAGCACGTCCGCAAGGGCGCGGCCGACCGTTGGGCGTAGAGTCGCGCGGGCGCGCGCGCGCGCGCGGAGGGGTCAGGGGTCGGAGGGCGGAGGGGCCAGGGGTCAGGGGCCAGGGGTCAGGGGCCAGGGGGCACGGGGCAGGGGGGACCGGCTCGACCGAGCGCGCATGCGGAGCTGGCAGGGACGGGCTTGTCGTGCCGATCTTCAGCCCGACTTCCCGGAGTACGGCGGGGAGACCTGGGTCCACAGCCGGCAAGTTCGCACGCCCGCGCGTTCGGCGGGAACTCCGGCCGGGCGGCGGGCGTCCAAGCGGAGTTCCGACCGACACTGCGAGGAGAGTCTGCCATGTGGAACCAACGAGCGGGGATGTGGGGGGCGCGGGGGGGCGGCGCGGCGGTCCTGGTGGCGGGGCTCCTGGGGTGGGCGGGGCCGGGCTGGGCGTGTGACAGCGAGGAATTGGACAAGGAGCTGGCGAAGGACGCGGCGCTCGATCGGGCGGGCGGCGGTGCGACGGGCGGCGAGTCGGAAGCGGGGTCGCCGCTGTCGCGGCGCGAGCGGGTGCGTCCGCCGGACGAACGGTGGGTGGACTACAATCGGTATTTCACCTGGTACGAGTCGGTGGCGGCGGCACGGGCGGCGGCGCTCCAGGAGCGCAAGCTGCTCTTCGTCGTGCAGATGGTGGGCAACCTGCGGGACGGCGGGACCTGAGCGGCGGGCCAGTTTACGAGGACCGTGACGTTCTCGGACCCGGCCGTCTACGCCTGGCTGGCGCGGGACTTCGTATGCGCGTGGGTCAACAGTCGGCCGGAGGTGCCGGCGCAGCATTTCCGCCGTCTTGACGAGGAGAAGCTGCGCGGCTGGCAGCGGCTCTATCCGCAGGGGACGGGCGCGGCGTCGGTGACGATGTACTTCTCGACCACGGACGGGCGGGTGCTGTCGCACTTGGAGGGCTTCTGGGCACCGGGTGTGTTCCTGAGGGAGATGCACTGGGTGACGGCGATGCGGGACCGGCTGACGGCGGGCGGGATCGGCGTGCCGGAGGACGTGGCGCGCGCGGGAGTGGCGGAGATGCACCGGCGCGCGATCGACGTCTGGCGGCGCGAGGTCGGATTCTGGGGCGAGGGGGGCGGCGGCGCGGGCCGGCGCGCGCCGGAGGATGCGGAGCGCGAGCGGGATGCGGACCGGAAGCCCGTGCGGCCGCAGCCGAATCCACCGCCGCAGCCCGATCCGCTGCCCCAGCCGCAGCCGTGGCCGGAGCCGCGACCGATGCCGCCGCTGCCGACGCCGGGCGGGTGGGTGGGGGCGCTGGTTCGCTTCCACGAGGCGGAGCTGGCGCGACCGCTGCTGCCGATCGAGCAGGCAATGGCGGAGCGCGTGCCGCCCGCGCCGCCGGGCGGCTGACGGTAACGGGAGAAGCAAGGCGTCGCGCGTGTCGCGACGCGAGGCGAAAGCGCGACCGCGGATCACTTCTCGTCGATCCGGGCGCGGTAGAGAGCAACCAGGGATGCGGTCGCTGCGGGGGCCGCGTGGGGGCTGGGCGCCACGACGACCAGCAGGCGATCGCGGCGGAACACGGCGCCGGCAGAGTCGGGTTTTCCCTGGAGCGGCGCCGCGAGCCGCGTCGCGGCCGCCGCGCACCAGTCCGGTAGCATGAACTCACAGACCAGCACTTCCACCAGGGTTTCCTCCGGGGCGTGCCCGTCCGCGACCGTTTCCGCCTGCAGGCCCGCATAGTAGACCCAGGCGAGCTGGCGCGGCGGGATCTGCCGCAGGAAGGCGCCGGGGTTGGGAAGGCGGACCAGGTCGTCTCTCAGGAGTTTCCCGGGGTTCGAGCGCAGCACGCCGGCCGCGGCGGCGGGGACGACGGCGGGGATCGTGCCGGCGGGATGCTCCTCCGGGTACAGGAAGAGCGCTTCTTCGCCCGTCCGTTTGGTCGGAGCCTCCTTCGCGTCGAGCGATTCGGCGAGATCGTTGCACGCCTCGGTGACCTGACGTTCGGTCATCGTGATCTCAAGACCCGCGTAGTGCGGCAGGGAGTCCCCGGCCGGTACCGGCCGTCCGCGCACGACATAGCCGCGGACCACCTGAGCGCCGCGCAGCAGGTCGAGCAAGCTCACCAACTGGGGAATGCGGCCGACGATGGCATCGGGAAAGTGGCACGCGGCGAAGCGGACGGCGTAGTCCTCGTTGGTGGTCCCGATGCGTTCGATGCGCTTCCGCAGCTCTTCGGCCCGCGCCAGGGAGGGGGGATCCCCGAACGGCTGCGCCGGGTCGCCGACGAGCGCGGCGAAAGACTGGAGCAGATCGTAGGCGGCGCGCGCCGCGTCGACGGATTGCCGCACGTGCTTGCGGGCATCTTCGCGGTCGCGATGCGCCTCCGCGGGCGAGCCGATCCGGACCTGGCACTCGGCCCGGCGCGGCTGCGCATGGGCCTGGAAGTACTCGGCGACGCCGGGGTCCTGCGCGGTCGGGTCGAGATCGGCGACCGCGGTGTAGGCGGCGCGCAGAAAGCGCCGGCCCGGGGGCGCTACGAGGCGGCCCGAGAACCGATGTTCGGCATCGACGAGAGCACCCGCGGAGAGATCCGGCACCACCTGATCTCCGAGCCGGAGCAGGAGGGTCAGGACGGCGTTTTGCGGGACGTCACAGGTGCCGGCGATTTCGATGGCCGGGCCATCGTCGGTCTCCAGGACGGTCGCGCTCAGGCGGAATTCGACGGCGGCCACACCGGGAGCGGCACCGGGAGCGGCGGCCGGGCCCGGAGCGGCCGGAGCGGGCTCCGGTTGGGCCCACGCCGCGGCGCAGCAGAGAAGGAACAGCGCACCAGCCGGCGCCGGCGGGAACGCGCGGTGGCCGCGCCGCGGAGGGGGCATCACTCGAGGATTTGCTCGTAAAGGAGGATTTGCGCCAGCGGGTTGATGCTGGCTGCGCTTTGCACGCGCGCCACGGTGATGGTCAGGTCATCGAGGTAGGGGGTGCTGCGGCGCGGCGTCTGATTTCGATCGTCCCACGCCGCGCGTACCTGGAAGGCGGCGTTTTCCGCGAGCACGACGGGCGGGCCGGACAGGAAGCCCGAGTTCCCCGAGCGGATGGGGAACCCCTCACCGGTCGTATCCCGCCCGGAGGTCCCGAGGGGGATCAGATTGGTCCCGCCGAATCCCAGTACGGTCAAGCTGTTCGGGCCGCCCGGAAGGGGGGTCAGCGCGTTGGCTACCGGCCAGGGATCGTTGGCCGGGCGCGCATCGCCGGAGAGGAAGGCCATGCCCTGGTGGTCGATGCGGATCCTGCGCTGGAGATTCGCGCTGACCGGCCCCCCATTGTGGGTCTGCGTCGGCCGCCAGACCGTCGCAGAGAGATGGAGCGGCCGGTAGAAGCCGACGGCGGAGGGCATGACGAACCGGGTCGTGTAGGCAATCCCGCCGATGGTGGTCGGGTAGCGGGCGAAACTGGGCGGGCCCGGCGCGACGGCCCCGTATGCGTCCTGGTTGTAGTAGACACGCACGCCGTCCACCGTGCACTCGCCGAAGCGCATCTGGGGTGAATTCCCGACCGCCGGGCTGCCGACGTAATTCACGCCTGACCCGATCTGGATCATCTCGCGAATCTGGTCGAGGGGGAAACCGGAGCCGCTGGCGGAGCCCGTCACCGGGGGCATGACCAAGGCGCCGTCGAAGTAGACCCGGTAGTTCCGGTAGCCGTTCCACGACACGGCCAGGTGGTGCCATTCCCCGGCGCTGAGCGCCGCGAACGAGGTGGTGCCGGCGCCCGCCGCCAGGGTAAAGGTGTCCACCGGGGCGGGATGGGGAATGAAGAGGGTGGTGGCGGGCACGTTCACCCCACCACTGATCGCGCTGTGGTAGTGCCCGCCTTCGGTACTCCACTGGAAGTTCCCGGCGCCGCGCCGGCACAGGAGCCGGAAGACGAAACCGATGGGAGCAGGGGAGCTGGGAGGACCGGCAGGGCCCACGTTCTTGCTGGGCACCACCCACATCATCAGCGCATCGGTCGCGCTGCTATCGGGGTAGGTCCCGCCGGGCGCCGCGATCGGAGCCTTCTGGATGATCGGCTTGAACCAGAACTCGAGCGCTCCGGTCTGGGGATGCAGATGCGTGCCGACCCCGCCCGGGTAAGGGTTTACCCCTTTGGGGTCGTAGTGCGCCACCTTGGCGCGCATGCGCATGGAGAGCCGACCATCGGGAAGCAGGTCGCCGGTGTTCTGCGAAGAGCTGCCGAACAGGCTGCCGGCCAACGCACTGGGAATCGGCCCGAGTCGCGGCGGCAGGTTCGCCGGCGGCACGGGACCCGAGATCGATCCATAGGCAAAGGCCGCCGTTGGGGCCGTGCTGGACCCGGCGGGAGCGCCCGGCCAGTTCAGCGGGGCCGCCGTGTCCGCATTCAAGCCGGGCACGCTCACGTAGTCATGGAAGAACCGCAGATTCCACGACGACGCCGGGACCGCCACCGGAAACTGGGGAGAACTGTTGAGCTCGCGCAATGCCACCTGGCCGTCCACGTCGTGCCGGTAGCCTGCCAGCCCGGCGTTCCACGCGGATCCGGGCCGGGTCGGCTCGGGGAAGGACTGGAGTTGGTCGGTGGCCTGAAGTTGCCCGCTCGTGGGGACGGAATTCGTGTGGAACTGCGCCTGGGTCGTATAGCGCATCACGTCATACAGCTTCACCACGCCCCGGATCTGCGCCGTGGAGCGGATCTCGCCGCCCCGGTGGGTGACCCGCCCGAGGCACTTGATCTCGTAATAGCCCATCGAACTGAAGCAGAACTCCGTGGTCCCGCAGCCGGGTTGGTTCCCCGGCGGCCAGACGAAGGCAACCGGAACCGGGTACCCGGGGCTCGGCTGGCTCGCGTAGTTCGTCGGGAATCGCGACGCCGCATTGCCCGGGATGCCTTCGTAGCACAGGTCCGTCTTGTCGATGGCCCGCCAGACCGCTGCCGACGGGTTGAACTTGTTGAGCAGCGGGTTCGGATTGGCGTTCGCCTTCACAAAGTCGATCTTGCTGGGCAGGTCGCCGACCGCAGCCAGGCTGGGTGGGAAGGCTCCGGGGGAAGGATTCAGGACCAGCCAGTCCAGGAAGCGCTCGAACTGCTCCCAGGTACGGAAGGGGTTGTTGCGCCGAAAGTTCACGATTCGCTGGGCGATCAACAGGGCCTGCGGGGGGGTAATCGTCAGGTTGGCGTTCCCCAGCCCGCCGGTCGCGGGATCCACCTGTTCGAATCGGCCACCACCGGTTGACCGGAAGGTGAGACGGACACCGCGGAGACCGGCCAGGACCGCCGCCAGCACCGGCACGCTCGCGGTGTTGAGGTTCACGGGCGCGCGCCCGCCGGGCGCCTGCGTGAAATTGAGATCCTGGTACAACGGCCCGCCGGCGACCGGCGTGCCGGGTCCGCCCGGGCTGTTTCCCGGCACTTGGGGGCGCGCCTGGAGCACGGTGGAGTCCACCCACGCCTGCTCCGTGATGACCGGCTCGAGCAGCTCGTAGGCGTTCGGCAGGCCCTGCTCGATGAGCACGCTCCTGACCTCGCTCTTGCTGCCGAACACGCGCCCGGTCTTCGCTTCCCGCGCCGCCACGATCGCGTTCGCCACCGCGATCGTGGGAACCGGGTTCGCGACCAGGCAGTAGGTGGAGATCGCCAGCCCCAGGTTCAGGAGCATGTAGTTCAGGTTGGGCTGCCGCCCATTGATGTACATCTGGCTGGCGCAGTCCACGACGCGCAGCACGTAGCTGTCCCCGTCGATCTCATAGGTGCCGGTCTCGAGTCCGGAGACTGCGCGTCGATTGTTGGGCTGGAGCGAGTTGCCGACGGACATGCCGGAGAACCCCGCGTAGAGGGAGGGCATGGCCTGGCCGTAGGCGGTCGGCGGGACCAGGTCGCCCAGGAGGGGGAACCGCGTCGGTCCCCCATAGGTAATCGTCGGCTCCCACGCGGGCCAGGAGGGATCCGGGCTGGCGGTCACGAAGCCGCCCGCGATCGGCCCCAGCGCGGCCCAGGGCCAGGAGGGTGGGGCGTTGGGCGGCAGTGGCGTCCCCAGGAACGAGTGCCCAATATCGAACGCGTAGAGCTCGACCGAGCGGCCGAGTTCGGCGAGCGCGCGCTGGAATCCTGCGTCGGCGAGCATGCGCGCCCGCACCGCGTCGGCGTAGGCGCCGCCCACCAGCACATCGCTCTGGGCCAGCGTGACGAACGTGATGCCGAGGACCGAAAGCACGGCGAGGATGCCCATCGAGAAGATGAGCACGAAGCCGCGGCGCCGCCTCGGGACTCCGGCGTGGCGCGCGACGTTTGGTCCTGTCATGACGGGCACTCCGACGAGTGGGTCCTCGGCCTGGTTCAAAGCGGGGTAACACAACCGGCCCGCTCAGGCGGAGCAAAACGGGGACATGACCTGAATTCCTGCTTGGGCTTGCGACCATCGGGGGACGTCGCTGGAATTCAGGATCGTGTCCCCGTTTTGCGGCCGATTTGAACCAGGCCGGGTCCTCAACGGGGCAGGGCGAAGATGCGGTCGACGATGCGCTCCTGTCGCTCCGACGCGCCTTCGGTCATGCGGAAGGTGAAGCGCAGCGCGCGCGGAAGCACGGCCGGCGGGGTGGTCAGGGGGTAGGTAATGGTCGCGCCCTGATAGGGTGGCGGGAAGGGAGGTCCATTGGGAAAGACGTTGGCCGGCGTGGTGGCCACGTTGCCGAGATAGTCGATGGGCAGGTACATCCCGTAGGGAGTATTGGGGGCGTGCCACAGTACCGAGATGTTCATCGAGAAAACGAAACTGCCCATGTCGGAGGTCTGGATCGGCTCCGCCGTGGATGGCGCGGCCGGGTCTTCGAAGAAGGGAAGCGCGGGCGAGGCGGTCCGGAAGGGAGAGGGCGGGAACAGGCGTCCGGCTGGTCCCAACTGGCTGACGAGCCAGACCCGGCGGCGCAGGACGTAGGTCGTCCGTTGGGTACTGACCGCCAGGCCCGAAGCGGACAGCGCGTCCCCGGTGACCGAGACGTTCGGGTCGCTCTCCGGAACGAGCCCGTAGAAAACGTGGACCACCCCCTGCTGCGTCACGCCGCGCAGGGCGGCTGGCGCGGCGATGGTCGCGCTGGAGGGAGGACTCGCCAAGTTGTTGTAATAGGTCGTGGAAGTGCGGAACTGGATCTTGTCTCCCGCGGGGTTCGAGCGGGAGGCGCCCTCCGCCGCGCTCGCCGAGGGCGGCATCGGGCTCGCCGCGGTCGAGTCCTGCCCGTTGCCATTGTAGTTGTGGAGCGTGAAGTTCTGCTGCCCCGAAGACAGCGGCACCATCCCCCCGATGTCGCGCTCCAGGTTGTCCAGCATGACCCGGGCTTCCCCGAAGATCTCGGAGCGCGCCCCCGAGACTTTCATGATATCCACCGAGCCGTTGAAGATCACGGCGACCATGCCGAGCAGCATGACGCCGAGGCCCAGCGCGACCAGCAGTTCGGGGAGCGTAAAGGCTTGCTGCCTCAACCCCGCGAAACTGCGCTCCACGGGTCGCGAGCCCGGCGTCGTAGACTTGCTCCTCATACGATCATCACCCTAGTCCGATGCGGAAAGCCGGAAGGTGTACGTAAAGAGGGGCGGCCGATTGACGTTGTTCCACTGGCCCGCCTCGAACTGCCCCGGCTTGGACCAGCCTCCGACCGGGACCGCGTCCCGGTAGACGTGGATCTCGAATTGATAAGTCCGCGGCAGGGCGGCCGAGAATTGAGCGGGCGGCGGATCGCCCTCGACCGCGAAGTCGAAGTGGAACATTCCCAGGTCCAGAGTCATGTCCACCGGAGCAGGGACGGCACCCAGATTGGCTGGAAGTTGGACGTCCGCCCCCCGGATGTCGCGGATCACCCAAAAAACCGGGTTGATGTAGCGCTCGGGGACCGGGGAAGGCGCCGCATAGGGGGGGGTCGCCCCCACCCGAAAGACCTCGGCCGCGAAGGGATTGGCCGCGAAAGTGGGCGTCACCCAGGTGTTCGCAGGAGTTATAGGGTAGTCGCCGGGAAGTGGGAAGGGTGGGTTTTGCGACAACTGGGCGAGCGGGAGATTGTAGACGTTTTGATTGCCGGGATGGTGCCGGCGGTCCCCCGCCCGGGTGGGGAGCGGGAACGGATACTGCGGCGCGCTCATGCCGCCCGTGACCGGAGCGATGCCCACCGAGCTTCGACCGATCCCGACTCCATCGCACACCAGCGTGGCCCAGCGATTCGGCGGGTTTACCGCCGGCAACTGGCGCTGCAGGCTCGCCATCGACACGACCAACGCGTCGCGCACGCTGCGCGCAATGATCGAGGCATTCGTAATGTCGCTGGTCTGGCGACCCATGCCCAGGCCGAGCGCGAAGAGCGCGGAAATCCCGCTCACGCCGATCATGATCACGGTCATCGCGATCAGGACTTCGAGCAGGGTAAAGCCGGATGGGCGCGACGGTACGTTACGCATCGTGCGAATTCCCTCCGAACCTCTCGCATCGAGTGCCGGATGGCGGTGTCCGAACCGGTTGGGCAAGCGGGAGAACCGCGGATTGGCGACGCGACAGTTCGACATTATCGCCCGCATGACAATGCGTACTCTACCTGGATCTACGGCCGCCCACAACATGAAACGTCCAATGAGAATTTGGGCCTGGTTCAAATCGGCCGCAAAACGGGGACACGATCCTGAATTCCAGCGACGTCCCCCGATGGTCGCAAGCCCCCGCAGGAATTCAGGTCATGTCCCCGTTTTGCTCCCCCTGGGGCAGGTAGTGTTACCCCGCTTTGAACCAGGCCAGAATTTGGTTGCCGGGCCGGCGGTCCGGCTCTAGAATCGCCGCCCCGCGATCCACGAGCAACCCATGAACGGTTAAGTTGCCGCGGGCACCCGCATGCGCCGCGCTTCCCCGGCCTTCTCCACCCACCGCGCCGGAGCTCCCCGTCATGTTCTCCCCCACCCTGCTCGCGGGCAAGGTCGCCCTGATCACCGGCGCCGGCACCGGGCTCGGCCGCCGCATGGCCGAACGCATGGCCGCCGTCGGCGCGCACGTCGCCCTCGTCGGGCGTAGACCTGAGCCTCTGGCCGCCACCGCCGCCGCCATCGCCGCCGCCGGCGGCCCCGAGGCCGTCCCCTTCCCCGCCGATATCCGCAAGGTCGACGAGGTCGCCGCCGCCGTCGACGCCGCCGCCGCCCGCTTCGGCCGCCTCGATATCCTCGTCAATAACGCCGCCGGCAACTTCATCTGCCCCGCCGAGAAACTCACCCCCAACGGCTGGAACGCCGTCATCAACATCGTCTTGAACGGCTCCTTCTACTGCTCCCGCGCCGCCTTCCCCCACCTCGCCAGGTCCGGCGGCTCCATCCTCAATATCCTCGCCGCCTACGCCTGGCTCGCCGGTCCCGGCACCCTCCACTCCGCCTGCGCCAAGGCCGGCGTCATGGCCATGACCCGCACCCTCGCCGTCGAATGGGCCCGTTACCAGATTCGGGTTAACGCCGTATGCCCAGGCCCGATCCACACCGAGGGCACCGACAAGAACCTCTGGTCCGCCGTGCCCAACCTCGAAGCCCGCGTCACCCGCCAGGTTCCCATGCGCCGCCTCGGCACCCCCGACGAAGTCGCCGACGGCGCCCTCTTCCTCTCCTCCGACCTCGCCCGTTGGATCACCGGCCAGATCCTCCCCATCGACGGCGGCCACTGGCTCGGCAACGGCGTCTACGACTGGCATCCGGAGCTGGGGGAGGCGGGGGCGGATGGGTAGTGAGAAACAGCCATCCCGCAGACTTGGTGAAATAGATCTTCTCACCCACCCCCGGACCACCCCATGACGGACCCCGCCCCCACAACCGCCCCAGCCCCCGCCTCCCCCCATGACCTCGCCTGGTACCGCCTCGCCCTCGCCGCCTTCCTCCTCCTCGGCGCCGCCAACGTCGCCCAGGACGCGCTCCGCTTCTCCAAACTCTTCATCCTCCTCCCCGCCGCCGCCGGCATCCTCCTCCACCTGCGCCGCACCCTCCCCCCCGCCGGCGAACGCCTGGCCCGCTGGGGCCTCCGCCGCGACAATCTCGCGCCCGCCGCCCGCGCCTACGGCTCCGCCGCGCTCGCCGGCGCCGCCCTCGTCGCCCTCGCCGCCCGCGCCCTCGGCCACACCCTCCACCCCGATCGCCTCCTCCTCATCCTCCTCCTCTACCCGCTCTGGGCCTTCCTCCAGCAGTTCTGCTTCCAGGTCCTCCTCCGGCAAATCCTCGATGCCCTCCGCGTCCCCGCCGCGGCCAAACTCCTGCTCGTCGCCGCCCTCTTCTCCGCCGTCCACGCCCCCGACCTCCCCCTCATGGCCCTCACCCTCCTCGCCGGCGCCTTCTGGACCTGGCTCTACGGCCGCATCCCCAACCTCCCCGCCCTCGCCCTCTGCCACGCCGCCGTCGGCGGCCTCGCCTTCGTCTGGCTCCTCGACCGCGACCCCGCCTCCGAACTCGCCAAGTTCGGCCTCCACTGGCACTGATCCCCTCCCCCACCCTCCCCGGAGCAGATCCCCATGGCCGATACGAAAAAAAAGTCGAAAGACCCGGCCCCACGCCCCCCCGCCGCCCCCGATCCCCTCCACGCCCCGCTCGCCGCCTTCCGCGACCCCGCCGCCGACGGCTGGGACCACGCCTGGGTCGGCATCGAACCCACCTTCCAGTCCGAGAAGTCGATCAAGAAATGGGCGAAGATGGCCGCCGAACCGGGCGGCGAGGACGCCTATTTCCTCGATGAGCACATGCTCGGCATCCAGAAGGACGTCGCCCAGGGCATCGTCGAAAAGTACCGCGAAAAGCGCAAGGAGGGCCGCCCCTGGTGCTTCTTCGCGCGCGTCGAGCGCGAGGAGGAACTCGACCAATGGAAGGTGCGCCGGCAGAATCTCACCTTCCGCTGGGAGGACCGCGCGCTGCCCGATTTCGAGTTGCGCTTCACCCTCGACCCGGAAACCTGGGAGTACAGCATCAAGCCGGTCCCGCTGCCCTGGTTCTACGACGACCGGTTCGTGCGCTTCCTCGACGAGCTGGTGTGGGAAGTCCCGATGAAGCTCGGCCTCTCCGCGTCGATCGCGCACGGCGGCGCGCAGTTTTCGATTTCCGCCAAGACCTACCTGCGCGGCAGCCTGCTCGCCGACGACATTGCCGACAAGCTGAACCATCCGGAGCTGTCGACCTGGATGATGGACTGGCCGAACCCCGACGACCGGCCCTTCCGCGCGACGACGCGACGCGCCGCGGCTTTCCGCTCCCTGCTCGACGCCTACTGGGCGGGCGGCTTCCATCCGCGGGCCCTCGGCCGGCTCACCACCGAGAACGCCTATCTCGATCGCGGTTTCGGTCCGGCGACGAACCCGCCTCCGGGCCTGATGGACGCGGCGCGCGGCCCGATCGGCGACGCCGAAACCGTCTTCCGCACCAATTTCGCGTTCGCGCGCGCGGTGCGGCTCGCGGCGCAGAACGTGCACCCCGGGTATTGGCAGAGCCAGCATCCGGACGAGGACGGGTATCGCCCGGATCAGATCATGCGCTACAGCGAGGGCAATCTCAACCGCCTGCAGATCGCCGGCGAACTGCACGTGAAAAGCGGGAAGGTCCTGCAGGCGGAGCGCGTTCCGGAACTGGACGCGCCGCTCACGCGGGCGGGGCTGACCACGGAGGCGAGCTGGGAGAATCGCGGCCAGATGGGCCGCACGAGTGCGCGCGACTTCGTGGAGGCGCTCTTGCTCGACGTGCACGCGGCGCGGCGGCTGGAAGCGCAGCCGCGCGTGCGGGTGGAGGGAACGCTGCTCGCCGACCAGCTCCTGGGCGACGCGGAGGCGACGCTGCGCAAGCATGGCGGCACGGCGCGGCTCGACCGGCTGCACGAGGAAGCGCGCGCGGCCAACCTGGCGGCGTCGCACGGGCGCATGAAGACGGAATGGATCGAGCCGGAGGTGCTGTTCTGGGAAACGTGGCGTGCGTTGCCGGCGGGCGAGCGCGCGGCGGTGGCGCGCGAGGCGGTCGGGCGCTTCGTGGAGCGGGTGACCGCCGCGGCGGCGCACGATCCGCGGCGGCGTGGCGGCGGCGCGGCCTCCAGTGAAGACCCGATGGAGTGGCACCGGCACCGGGTGCATCCGGAGCTGTGGAGCGCGCTGGCGGCGCGGCGCGGCGACCTGAAAGCGGGCGACCCGGCGCGGCGCGAACTGGAGGCCTGGGAGGCGCGGCGCGCGGAGTATCTGGCGCGGCGGCCGGTCTTTTCGCAGGCGGGGCTGCGCCCGCCGTGGGGGGGCGGGTAGGCAACCAACTCGTGGATGGAATCCCACCCCGGACGCGGGTGCGACCTCAGGTTTGGGCGTTTGGAGGTTTAGCGGTTTGGCGGCTGCGGGGCTCTGCGCGACGCTGACTCCTCGTACGACCACGCCAATCGACGCCCCAGGTACGCGGACCGTCCGCCGTGCCGCGGGCCGTAGATCGGCCATCCGGCTCGTTCGTAGTTCCGCCTTCAGGCGGAACGAGGGGCCAAGTGCGAATCGTCTTCGGCGTAAGCTCCGCCTGGTGAGGCTGTCGCCAAAGGCCCCGATCAGTGGCCTCCCCGTGCAGGCGAGGTCGCATGCACCACAATTGCCTGATATCTCTCAAACGACCACCGAGAAGCCGAAGACCCTTGTGGCGCAGGCGTCCTCGCCTGCGCCGAACGGCCACTCGTTACCTGCTTGTTTCAGGCGGGGATGATCCCCCCAGAAAACCCAAGCCCCCAAACCCCCAAACTTCCAAACCTCACACGGAGCTGTTCGATGCGCTGCGCGACCCTGGTCCTTGCGACGCTCTCGCTCGTGCCGCTTGCCGGCGCCGTGCTCCTTGCCGAGCCCGCGGCGCCGCGCGATATCTGCCCGCCCGCGATCCTGCGGGAGCCCAGCGGCGTCGCCTTCCACCCGACCCGCGGAACGCTCTTCGCCGTCGGCGACGAAGGCGACCTCGCGGAGATCACCACTGCCGGCGCCAAGGTCAAGAGCACGCATCTGGGCGACTTCGACCTCGAGGGGATCACCGTCGGCCCCTCGGGCAAACTCCTGATCGCCATCGAGTGCCGCCGCGATCTGGAAGGCGCTCCCCCGGCGCTCCTGGTCGTCGATCCCGAGACCCAGGCGATCGAGCGAACCCTGATCGCGGATCCGCTCCTCGACGGCACCCGCGTCCTCGCCCTCAAACCGAACGACGGCATCGAAGGGATCTGCTGGGTGGAGGGCCGCGGCCTCTTCGCGGTCAACCAGATCGCCCCCGCCCGCCTCGTCGAACTCGACCTGCCCGCAACCGGCGAACGCGTCACCGTCAAGCGCATCGTCGCCGAGCTGGCCGCCTCCGTCCCGTGCGCATCGGATCTCGGCTGGGACGCCGCCTCAGGCCACTTCCTGATCATCTCCAGCTCCCAGAAAGAGCGCTCGGGGAAGCTCTACGAACTCGACGCGGACGGCAAGGTGTTGCGAGACTATCCGATGCCGGGCGAGCGTCAGGAGGGGTATTGCCGCGACGCCGCCGGGAATGCCTACGTCGCCTGCGACTCGGGCGGCATCCTGCGCTGCGCCCCGCCGGACGAGGGAGCGAATTCGGGCAAGTGAGTTCCTGCCGGCTGGCCGCTCGCACCCGAAGGCAGCGCCGTGGCCCGTCCTCGTACTCGCCGTCGTCCTCGCCGTCGTCCTCGTACTCGTACTCGTACTCGTACTCGAACGCCCAGGGTATTCGAGTACGAGTACGAGTACGAGATACGAGCACGACGGAGGCGAGCGATTCGACGCGGGCGGCCAATCCGGCCGAACGGAGGAACCGGTCGTGCCCCCCCACCGTCCCCCTCAGCTCGCGATGAACCCGCCCTTGTACACGTAGTTCATCGCCAGGGTCGTCACGAACGCCCCCAGGTGCACCAGCACCTCGTCCCGCCGCCCCAGCGGATAGGTCAGCTTCATCTCGCGCGCCCGCTCCGCCAGGTGCCCGACCAGCCGCCGCACCAGGTCCGGGTCCACCCCCGTCCAGTGATACACCGTCACCGCCAGCGCGTCCCGCTGCCGGCGGATCAGCGCCGATCCCGCCCCCAGCCGCGGCGACCCATCCGGTACACTCCCGGCTCCCCCACCCTCCCCGGCCCCGCCCCCGGACGCGGCCGGCAACGTCACCGGCAGGCTGAAAATCGCCCGCAGATCCCCGTCCAGCGAACGCGGGATGTGCGCCGCGCCGAGCTGGATCTCCTCATAGTACTCCTGCACCGTCGTCTTGATCTCGCGCGCTTCCACGTCCAGCTCGGTCTCCGTCACCTCCGGCGCCCGCCCCGCCAGCTCCGTCAGCGTGCGCTCGCAATAGTCCAGCTTCTTCAACGCACCCGGGGAATCACCGTAGAGCCCGCGCCAGTCGCACTCCGGCGTCGCCCAGACCGCGAAGGTCTCCGCCCAGTCCTCGTCCGGATGCTTCTGCGCGTACCCGCCCGGCAGATGGCGCACGAACTCGGGGCTGAAGGGCTGGGCCCGGTACTCGTCCACATACGGGCGCGAAATCGGCCCGAAGAGCCCCGTCCACTCCGCGGTCGCGTACAGCCGGTACGCGTAGTTGACGACGTGCCCCATCTCGTGGCGCAGGTAGCGCAGAATGTCCTCCGCACTCGTCCCCTCCACCATCCCGCCCCGCCGCTCCTGCACCCGCAGCAGCCGCTCGTCCGCCAGATAGAACGGGATCCCGATCGCCACCGTCCCCTCCGGCACCCCCCACTCGTCGCTCAAATAAAACCTCGGCGTCAGCCGCGTGATCCCGCGCGCCCGCAGCTCCGCGCCGAAGCGCTCGATCACGGCGCCGAGCGGCGTGCCTTCGATGCGCAGATCGAAATCGCAGATGCGGCGCCCCAGGACCTCGGGCGGAATCGCCTCGTCCGTGGTCGACTCGGTAAATCCGCCCGCCGCCATCGGCGCCCCCGCCGCCGGCGCCCCGTCCACCCCCGCCGGCCCCGACCCCGGCCCCGGCGGTTCCCCCGGTCCGCTCATGCCGGGCCGCCGCCGCCGCCCGGCCCGCCCCCGGTGGCGCCCGCCCGGCTCTGCATGCTCCCGCGCGGCAGCCGCACCGTGAAGGTGCTGCCCTGCCCGTGCGCGCTCGTCACCAGGACCATGCCCCCGTGCAGGTCCACGACCTCCCGCACCAGCGCCAGGCCCAGCCCGGTACCCCCGATCCCCTGCGTGCGCGCCTCGTCCAGCCGCTCGAATTTCTGGAACAGCCGCCCCAGGTCCGCCTCCTTGATCCCCAGGCCCGAGTCGCGCACCTCCACCGTCACCGTCGCCGCCTCCTCGATCGTCGACACCGCCACCCACCCGCCCTGCGGCGTGAACTTGATCGCGTTCGACACCAGGTTGACGATCACCCGGCGGATCGCCCGCTCGTCGAATTCCGCCTCGCACGGCGGCGCGTCCGGATCGAGCGCCAGCATGATCGACTTTTCGCGCGCCAGCGAGGACAGGCTCGCCACCACGTCCCGCGCCAGCGCCGTGAGCCCGCCCCGGCTGAACGAGAGCTCGAAACGGCCGGCCTCGATCTTCGACAGGTCGAGCAGGTCCGTGATCAGTTCCACCAGGCGCACGGCGTTGCGATCCGTGATCCGCAGGAACTTCATCTGGTTCTCGGAAATCGGCCCTTCGATCCCCTGGAGCAGGATGCCGAGCGACCCGCGGATGGCCATGAGCGGCGTGCGGAGTTCGTGGCTGACGTTGGCCACGAAGTCCGACTTCATCTTCTCGAGCTCCTTGAAGCGCGTGACGTCGTGGAAGATGCCGACGACGCCGGCCGACGCGCGGTCGCGCCCGCGCAGCAGGCGCACGCCGACGCTGACCGACATCTCCTTGCTGCCGAGGGGCCGCACCGGGCGCTCGGCGGACCACACTTCGCTCCCCTGCTGGAGCGCCTGTTGGAAGAGCGGCAGGAGGTCGCTGCCGCCGCCCTGCAGCACGTGCTCAATGGGATACCCTACGGCGAGCTGGCGCGGCGTGCCGAGGAGCGCTTCCGCCGCCGGGTTGAAGAGCGTGACGCGCCCTTCCTCGTCGGTGGAGATCACGGCGCTCGACATGTCGCGCAGCAGGATTTCGAACTGCGCCCGCTCGCGCAAGGTGCGCTCGAACTCGAACGCGTGCTGCACGGCGACGCAGGAGAGGTTGACGTGCGCGCGGATGAGCGAGAACCGGCGGACGTCGGGCGCGACGAAATCGGGGAAGAGCGCGACCATCCAGCCGAGCGGATGGCCGTCGCGATCGGCCAGCGCGGCGCTGACCAGGCCGATGAAGCTCGACCGGGTGAGCACGGCGATGAGCGGCACCGGCAAGGAGCTGGTACGCAGGTCCGGCACCGGACGCAGCTCGCCGGGGCCGGCGCCCTTCAGCAGCTCGCTCCAGGCGCCGTCTTCGGCGATCCAGTCCCCAAGTTCGTCCGGCAGTCCGACCACCACCGACTTGAGGGAGATCTTGGTGGGAATGGTGAGCTGGACGAAACCGGCGCGGGCGTGGGTCGCGGTCAGAAAATTGTCGAGCACCACGGGAAGGACCTGAGTCAGGTTCAGGTCGCCCTGGAAGAGGTTGGCGATGTCCACCACGGCGGCGAGGAGGAGGTTGCGCTCCTCGAGCAGCCGGTCGATCTCGGCCTGGTCTTCGGGCCGGGACGCGCGCGGGGCGTGCGTGAAGGGCAGCGGCAGTCCGGGGCGCAGCGGGACCGGGTCGGCCATTTTCGCCTCACGAGCGGAGCGGAGCGGGGACGCGGGGGGTCAGGGGTCAGGGTGAGGGCGGGGCCATGTCCGCGCGTCCAACAGACCCAAACATCTAAACGCCCAAACCCCTAAACGTCGCCGGCCATGGTCTGTCCCTCGACGCGATCATGACCCGCCAGCCAGAAGTTGTCCAGTCGGTTTCCCTCTCCGATCCTATCGACCGGAACCGGCGGGTGCAAGCAGGACCTTGCCGAAATTCTTGCGCGCCTGGATGTAGGCGTGGGCGTCGGCGGCCTGGTCGAAGCCGAAGACGCGGTCGACCACCGGGTCGAACCGGCCCTGCTCGACGAGGCCGACGATCTCGCGCAGCATGCCGGCAAGCAGTTCGCCCTTGTCCCAGAGGTGGCCCATGTTCACGCCAAACACGCCGCGGTTCTCGTTCATGAGCGGGATCGGCCGGAAGGTCGGCATCCGCAGCAGGCCGCCGAGGGCGGCGAACACGGACCGGGTGGTTCCCGGAGCGAAGCTCGAGGCGCCGAAGAGGAAGAGGCGGCCGAGGGGCGCGAGGCAGCGGTAGCTCTTGCGGAAGGAGGCGCCGCCGACCGCGTCGAGCACCACGTCGACGCCCTTGCCGCCGGTGATGCGGGCGACCTCGGCCGCGAAGTCCTGGGTGGTGTAATCGATGCAGTGGGCGACGCCGGCCTTCATGAGCCCGGCGTGCTTGCTCGCGCTCGCGGTGCCGATGACCTCGGCGCCGCGCAGCTTGCAGATCTGGAGGGCCGCCTGGCCGACGCCGCCCGCGGCGGCGTGCACCAGCACGCGCTCGCCCGCGTGGACGTTGCCGAGGTGGACGAGCATCACCCACGCGGTCAGGTAGTTCACCGGGATGGCGGCGGCCTTCTCCAGGGTGAGGGCGGCGGGCAGCGGCAGCGCCAGGGCGGCCGGGACGACCACGGCCTCGCTGTAGCCGCCGAAGCGGGTCATCGCGAGCACGCGCGTGCCGACCGCGGGCGCGGCGACGCCCGGCCCCACGCGCTCGACCGTGCCGGCGACCTCGTAGCCGACCACGCACGGGAGCTTCGGGGCATCGGGGTAAAGCCCGAGGCGGGCCATGATGTCGGCGAAGTTGATGCCGGCGGCGGCGACGCGCACGCGCACCTGGCCGGGGCCGGGCTCGGGGTCCGGCGCTTCCCGTACCTCCAGCACCTCCGGGGCGCCGATTCGCGGAATCCACACCTGGCGCACGGGCTTCTCCTGCGAAGAAGGGGTTGGGAGGTCTGGTCTGCGGCAGGGCGACGGAGCGCCCGGCAGCTTAGCAGCGGCCGGGTCCGGGGTCAATCAACCGATCGCCCTCGGGTGCATGTCCGGTATTGCGGCTCGACCGTACCAGCCGCACGCATCGAAAGCACGGCCTCCGTCGTCCTCGTATCTCGTACTCGTACTCGTACTCGAATGCCCAGGGCGTTCGAGTA
>JACRIP010000004.1 GCA_016220045.1 Planctomycetota bacterium | reverse complement strand
GGACATGCACCCAGGGTGGGCGGGCGGCGGGAGGAGCGCGGGGGCGGCGTCGCGGTACCCGCGGAGGATCGCCTCCCCGGTGGGGGATTTGCCCCAGGGTGCGCGACCGCCCACTGACTGCGGTCCGGCATCCTCTGCCCCGGGTCTCCGCCCTGCCCCGGTGGGAGAATCCGGCCTCGATGAAACGGCGGCGCAGGCGGGAAGGTCGGGCTATAATGCGCCGGGTGCTTTCTCCACCTGCCGATTCGCGGTGGCCGCAACCTCGCCCGGTACAAGGCTTGCGGGATCGCTGGGAACGGCAGCACGGCCGCGGTCGTACTCGTATCTCGTACTCGTACTCGTACTCGAACGCCCTGGGCATTCGAGTACGAGTACGAGATACGAGGACGACCGCGGCCGTGCTTTCGATGCGTGCGGCCGGTACGGTCGAGCAGCAAGAACGGACATGCACCCTGAGCCCAGGTAGCGGAGGAGATCGTCATGAGTCGTGCGCGCCAACGCATCCTCGCGCTGGTCATCGGTGCATTCCTGGTATGGGCCTTCTGGGCCTCGCAGCGGCCACACCCGACGCCCCCGGCCGGGGAGGGGGCAGGTGTGGCGTCGGGCGTGCGCGCGCATGCTCCCCCGGTGCGCGTGCGCCTCGGGCGTGCGCGCGCGCTCGAGCTGCCGATCGTGGTGGAGGCGATGGGCACCGTGCGTTCGCGGCGCCAGACGCAGATTGCGGCGCGCGTCGTGGCGGAGGTCAAGGAGATCCTGCGCCACCCGGGCGACGAGGTCCGCCACGACGACGTGCTGGTCCGGCTCGACAGCCGGGACCTGGCGGCGCGCAAGGAGCAGGCGGAGGCGACGCTGCGGGCCCGCGCCGAGGCGCTCGCAGAGGCCGACACCGACTTCCGGCGGGCCGAGGAGCTGCTGCCCAAGGGCGCCCTGCCGCAACAGCAGTACGACGCGGCGCGCTTCCGGCTTGCACGTGCCGCCGCCGAGCGCGAGGCCGCGGAGAAGGACCTGGAGGTCGCGCGCATCCAACTCGGCTACGCGACCATTACCGCGCCCTTCGACGGGTATCTCTTCGAGAAGCTCGCCGATCCCGGCGACCTGACCCAGCCGGGAAAACCGCTCCTCGGGCTCTACGACCCGCGTGAGTTGCGGATGGAGGCGATGGTGGAGGAGAACCACCTGTGGGCGGTCAAGGTCGGGGAATCCCTTGAGGTCCAGATCGACGCCCTGGGGCGGACGCTGACCGGGCGGGTGAGCGAGGCGGTGCCCGCGATCGACCCGGCGACGCGGACGGGGATCGTGAAGGTCGATTTGCCGGCGGACCCGGCGCTCCGGCCGGGAATGTTCGGGCGCGCGCGCATCCGGTTGGGGGAGCGGCGGGCGGTGGTCGTCCCGCGCGCCGCTGCGGTCGTCCGCGGGCAGATCGAGCTGGTGTTCGGGCGGGATGCGGGGCGCGGCAGCGCACGCATGCTCCTGGTACGGTTTGGACCTGAGGTGCCGGCCACGGCAGCCGGCGGCGCGGAAGCGGGCGCGGGGGCGGCCGCGAACGAACCGGAGATCGAGGTGCTGTCCGGGCTCGCCGGGGGCGAGGAAGTCGTCGTGACGGCGGCGGCGACGCTGCTGGACGGGGCTCCGATCCAGGTGGGGGAGTAGCGCCATGAGCGAAGGCCTGCCGGATGTTCCTGCGCCGCCGCCGCCGCCTCCTCCTCCTCCTCCGCCGGCGCCGCCCCCTGTGCCCCCTCCTCCCCCCGAGCCGCCGCCCCCGCCTCCCCCGGAGCCGCCGCCCGCGCCTGAGTCCACGCCCCCGCCCCCGCCCCCGCCGACTCCGCACCACCCGCACGAGTTCGCCTGGGCCACGGCCTTGGTCCGCGTTTTCATCGACTCGAAAGTGACGCCGCTCCTCCTCCTGGCCGCGCTCCTGGTCGGCGGCTTCGCCGTACTGCAATTGCCGCGCGAGGAGGAGCCGCAGATCAAGGTGCCGATGGTGGACATCTTCGTGCGCATGGAGGGCGCCTCGCCGCGCGAAGTCGAGGAGCGGGTGGCGAAGCCGATGGAGAAGTTCCTCTGGGAAATCCCCGGCGTGGAGTACGTCTACTCGACCTCCAGTTCGGGAACGTGCCTGGTCGTGGTGCGCTTCGCGGTCGGTCACGACGACGCCGACGCCTTGGTCCGGGTGAATCAGAAGATGTCGATGCACTTCGACCTGATTCCGCCCGGGGTCACGCCGCCCCTGATCAAGCCGCGTTCGATCGACGACGTGCCGATCCTGGCGCTGACGCTCTGGAGTCCGGAGCGCGACCACTTCACGCTGCGCCGGCTCGCGGGCGAGGTGGCGGACGCGGTGAAGGCGGTGCCGGACGTGTCGGAGACGATGGTGCTGGGCGGGCGTCCGCGGGAGGTGCGCGTCGTGCTCGATCCGGCGGCCCTGGCCGCCCACGGCGCCTCCCCGGCGGAGGTGCTGGCGCGCCTCGCCGCCGCCAACGCGCGCGCGCGGAGCGGCGCGCTGGCGCAGGCGGGGACCGAGGTGTTGATCGAGACCGGGACCTTTCTGCGCAGCGCGGCGGACGTCGAGCAGGTGGTGGTCGGCGTGCGCGGCGGCCGGCCGGTGCACGTCGGCGACGTGGCGCGCGTCGAGGACGGCGCGGACGAGCCCACGGACTACGTGTTTCACCTGGCCGGCGCCGGCGACCCCCTCGCCGGGGGCGCGCCGCCCGGCGCCCTTCTCGGTACGCTACCCGAGGAGACCCCGCCGCAGGCCGCGGTGACCGTGGCGGTCGCGAAGCGGCGCGGGACCAACGCCGTGGACGTGGCGGCCAAGGTGCGCCGCGTCGTCGCGGCGCTGCGCGGCGAACGGCTGCCGGAGGACGTGCGCGTGACCGTGACGCGCGACTACGGCGAAACCGCCGCCGAAAAGGCGAACGAGTTGCTGCTGCACATGGGCATCGCCGTGGTTTCGGTGACCCTGCTGATCTGGATGGCGCTGGGCTGGCGGGAGTCGGGGATCGTCGCGATCGCGATCCCGGTGACCCTGGCGCTGACCCTGGCCTTCTTCTACCTCCTCGGCTTCACGCTCAACCGGATCACGCTCTTCGCGCTCATCTTCTCGATCGGCATCCTGGTCGACGACCCGATCGTCGACGTGGAGAACATCGTACGGCATTTCCGGCTGCCGACGAGCCGCGGGCGCAACCTGCTGGAGGTGACGATCGAGGCGATCAACGAAGTGCGTTCGCCGCTGATCCTGGCCACGCTGACGGTCGTGTGCGCGGTGCTGCCGATGGGGTTCGTGCGCGGGCTGATGGGGCCGTACATGCGCCCGATCCCGGTGGGTTCGTCGGCGGCGATGCTGGTGAGCATGCTGGTCGCGTTTGCGATCACGCCCTGGGCGGCCTACCGGGTATTGCGGGGCGCGGCGGCGCGCGGCACGCTCGGGGGGCACGCGGAGGCCGGCCCGGAGGCGGAGGGGTGGAGCACGCGGGGGTATCGGCGGGTCATGGGCGCGCTGATCGGGTCGGCGGCATGGCGGCGCGCGTTCCTGGTCGCGGTCGGGCTCCTGCTCGCCGGGGCGCTCGCCCTGGTCCCGTTCGGAGCGGTCGTGCTCAAGATGCTCCCCTTCGACAACAAGAGCGAGTTTTCGGTGATCGTGGATCTGCCCGAGGGCGCGACGCTGGAGCGGACGGCGAACCTGGCGCTCGAGCTGGCGCAGGAGCTGCGGCGGGCGGCGGAAGTGCGCGACCTTCAGGTATATGCCGGAACCGCGGCGCCGTTCAACTTCAACGGCCTGGTGCGGCACTATTTCCTGCGGCGCGGCGCGAACGTCGCGGAGGTGCAGGTGAACCTGGTGGGGAAGCATGAGCGGGCGGCGCAGAGCCACGCGGTGGCCAAGCGAGTGCGACCGGGGCTGGAGGCGATCGCGCGGCGGGGCGGAGCGCGGATCAAGATCGCGGAAGTGCCGCCGGGTCCGCCGGTGCTCTCCACGCTGGTCGCGGAGGTCTACGGCAACGACCCGGTGGAGCGGCGGGAGCGGGCGCAGCGCGTGCGGGCGGCCTTCGCGGGGACCGCGGGGGTCGTGGATGTCGACTGGTACGAGGAGGAGGAGCAGCCGCGGGCGGAGCTGGTGGTGGACGCGCGCAAGGCGGCGCTGCACGGCGTGAGCGTGGCCGCGGTGGAGGCGGCGCTGGGCGCGGCGGTGGGTGGCCGGACGGCGGGGCTTCTGCACCACGAAGGGGAACGGGAGAGCGTGCCGATCACGGCGCGGCTGCCGCAGGTGCGGCGGGCGACGCTCGACGACGCGCTGAGCGTGCGGGTGCGTGGCGAAGGCGGCGCGCTGACGCCGATTCGCGAACTGGCGCGCGTGGAGTGGCGCGCGAGCGCGGTCAGCATCTACCACAAGAATCTGCTGCCCGTGATCTACGTCGTGGGGGACGTATGCGGCGGCGAGGAGAGCCCGACCTATGCGATTCTGGCGCTGCGGCGGCGGCTGGCGGAGTCGGCGCCGGGCGGCGGTGCGGCGATCGAGGGGGCGGGGAGTGCGGCTGGGGCCGCGCCGGGAATGGGGACGGAGTACTGGCTGGGGATGCCGCTCGCGACCGAGGCGGCGGCGCTCAAGTGGGACGGGGAGATGCACATCACGCTGGAGGTCTTCCGCGACCTGGGCCTGGCCTTCGCGGCGGTGCTGGTGCTGATTTACGTGTTGGTGGTGGCGTGGTTCCGGTCGTTCCTGACGCCGCTGGTGATCATGGCGGCGATTCCGTTCTCGCTGGTGGGCATTCTGCCGGCGCACGCGGCGCTGGGCGTGTACTTCACGGCGACGTCGATGATCGGCTTCATCGCGGGGGCGGGGATCGTGGTGCGCAATTCGATCATCCTGGTGGATTTCATCGAGCTGCGGCGGGCTCAGGGGATGCACCTAGCGGAGGCGGTGGTGGACGCGGGGGCGGTGCGCTTCCGGCCGATGTTGCTGACGGCGGCGGCGGTGATGGGGGGGGCGGGGGTGATCCTGGTGGACCCGATCTTCCAGGGACTCGCGCTCAGCCTGATCGCGGGCGAGGTGGCATCGATGCTCCTGAGCCGGATGACGGTGCCGGTGCTATACTACCTGCGCTTCCGGTCGGCCACGCTCCCGGGTGGCGGGGCGGCGTGATCTGCGGGCGGGCGCGCGTGCAGCGGCCGGCGCAATCCGGATGGGCCGACCGAGCCGGGGCGGACACGGGGGTCTGCCCCTACGCCCTGCCGAGGCTTCATGTAGGGGCGATGCCTGAGGCCGCCCCGGAGTGGCATCCAGCGAAAACCTGTGGAGATGTTCAGATGCACGCGCACCCCGCCCCGGCGCCGGTGCAATCCGGGAAGATCCTGGTCGTGCTCGCCCTGGGTGCGTGGGCGTACGGGCTCGGCGCCCTCGGCGGCATCTGCGCCCGGCCGGACGCCCAGGCAGCAGAGGAGGGGGCAGCGCCGGCCGCGGCCGCGCCGCCTGCGGCCGCGCCGGCCCCGCAGGCTCAGGGAGCCCCCGCGCAAGACCCGATCGTCGAACTCGCCGCCTGCCTTTCCGAGGGGGACTCGGAGCGGCGCCGCGCGGCGGTCCGTGCGGTCCGGCAGTTTC
>JACRIP010000136.1 GCA_016220045.1 Planctomycetota bacterium | reverse complement strand
GGGCCGAGCCGCGCCGCCTCCGCCGCCGCGACCTCGCGCTCGATCCGCTCCTGCGCCGCCAGAAGCGCGCGCACCCCTTGCTCATCGAGCGCGCTGCGCCGCACCAGCAGCTCGCCGAGCCGCGGCGCCGCCCGCCCCGCCGCATGCTCCGCCGCCTGCTCCGCCAGGCAGGCCTGCACCACCTCCTCGGTCGCCATCCCGTTGCGTGCCGCCAGCCGCCCCAGCCGCCGGTCCGCCGCCTCCGCTGCGGTAAAGGCCTGTTCGCGAAGTACGGCCTCTACCTGAGCCGGCGTCAGGAGCCCCTTGTCGATGCAGATCTGACCGAGACTGAGGGACCGCCCGCCCAGGCGCGCGCGCTCCTGGGCGCCGATGGCGAGGTCGAGCTGGTCCTCGGTCAGGTGGCGCGCCGCGAGCGCGAGCTGGCCGAAGAGCAGGTCCGCCTGGCTGGGCATCGCGGGGCGCCTCCGGGGGCGGGGGGGGAAGGGCCACGAAGCGGGGCGAAGGACCACGAAGAGACGACGGGAACACGAAGGGCCACGAAGACGGGAACCACGAAGGACCACGAAGGGGGGCCACGACGGACCGCGACGGGGAGAGTCGGGGCTGACGCACCGCCGGCGCCGTCGCGGTCCGTCGTGGCCCACGTCTTTGTGGCCCTTCGTGCTTCTCGATTCTTGGCCCTTCGTGTTCCCGTCTCTTCTTGGTGGTCCTTCCGCCACCTTCGTGGTCCTGCCTGCCGGCACGGGTGCGCACGCCACCCACGCTCCCCCCATGCTACATCCCGCACCCCGCAACGTCAATCGCCACGGGCATCTGCGGCCATTCGCCCGGCTCCGGGGGGACGGAATAGCTTGCAAGCGGCGTGCCGATTTGCTACTGTCTCCCGCCTGGATTTTCGGGTCGCCCCGGTCCGCGACGCGTCGCGCGCCCCGGCGTGCTCACGCTTCCCGGTCCGGGGCCGGCGGCCCCATCGCCCAATGGAGCTCAACCATGTCCGACATTGCCTACGACTTCGAGAAGATCGAGCCGAAGTGGCAGGACTACTGGGAAGCGTCCGGCCTCTTCCGCGTCAGTCCGACGACGGACAAGCCGAAATACTACTGCCTCATGATGTTCCCCTACCCCTCGGGGACCCTCCACGTCGGCCACGGCCGCAACTACATCCTCGGCGACGCCGTCGCCCGCTACAAGCTCATGAAGGGCTTCAACGTCCTCGCCCCCATGGGCTGGGACGCGTTCGGCCTGCCCGCCGAGAACGCCGCCATCCGCGAGAACACCCACCCGCGCACGTTCACCGAACAGAACATCGCCCAGATGCGCCGCCAGTTCAAGCGCTGGGGCGTGGTCTACGACTGGTCCCGCGAAATCGCCACCTGCATGCCCGAATACTACAAGTGGAACCAGTGGCTCTTCCTCAAGCTCTTCAAGAAGGGCCTCGCCTACCGCAAGTTCGGCGCGGTCAACTGGTGCCCGAGCTGCCAGACCGTGCTCGCCAACGAACAGGTCCTCGAAGGCACCTGCGAACGCTGCGAGTCCCCCGTCGAGCAGAAGGACCTCGAGCAGTGGTACCTCAAGATCACCGACTACGCCGAGCGCCTGCTCGACGACCTCGACCAGCTCGACGGCTGGTCTGATCAGGCGAAAACCCTGCAAGAGAACTGGATCGGCCGGAGCGAGGGCGCCCAGATCGACTTCGTGCTCGAAGGCACGGACGAGGTCGTGCCGGTCTTCACCACCCGCCCGGACACGGTCTACGGCGTCACCTTCCTGGTCGTCGCGCCCGAGCACCCGGTGATCCAGCGCCTGCTCGCCACCAGCGAGCACAAGGACGCGATCGCGGAGTTCGTCGCCGCCGCCAAGGCCGAGAGCCGCAAGGACCGCACGTCGCCCGACTCCGAGAAGGAAGGCATCTTCCTCCATGCCCATGTCGTGAACCCGCTCACCAGCGAGCGCGTGCCGCTCTGGACCGCCAACTACGCCCTCATGGAATACGGCACCGGCGCGGTCATGGGCGTCCCGGCGCACGACCAGCGCGACTTCCTCTTCGCCAAGAAGTACAAGCTGCCGATCAAGGTCGTGATCCAGCCGGCCGACCGCACGCTCGACGCCAAGACGCTGCCCGCGGCCTACGAAGGCCAGGGCGTCCAGTTCAATTCCAACGAGTTCACCGGCCTGCCCAACGTATTCGCGATGAAGAAGATCACCCAGGCGCTCGAGGAGAACGAAGCGGGCAAGGCGACCGTCACCTACCGCCTCCGCGACTGGCTGATCTCGCGCCAGCGCTACTGGGGAACCCCGATCCCCATCGTCTACTGCGAGAAGTGCGGCACCGTGCCGGTGCCCGAGCACCAGCTCCCCGTGCTCCTGCCCAAGGAGGCGGACTTCAAGCAGCGCGGCGGCGCCAGCCCGCTCGCCGGCGTCGACAGCTTCGTCAAGACCGATTGTCCGAAGTGCGGCGGGCGCGCGCGGCGCGAGACCGACACGATGGACACGTTCGTTGACTCGTCGTGGTACTTCCTGCGCTACCACTCCCCGACGGACGAGAAGCGCGCTTTCGATTCCAAGCTCGCCAACGCCTGGCTGCCGGTCGACATGTACATCGGCGGCGTCGAGCACGCGACCAAGCACCTGATCTACGCGCGCTTCATCACCAAGGTCCTCTATGATTTCATGGAGGTCGAGGCCGAGGAGCCGTTCAAGGTGCTCTTCAACCAGGGCCTGATCGCGCGCAACTCGAACTGGTGCGACGGCTGCCGTTCGTACAAGTGGGACAAGCAGGTGGTCGGGATGGGCACCCTCCCGGAGGGCGCGGGCGCGGCCGGGGCCGGGGCGGGCGCGGGTGAG
>JACRIP010000150.1 GCA_016220045.1 Planctomycetota bacterium | reverse complement strand
CGGACACGGGGGTCCGCCCCTACGCCGAATTACGGTTCTTGGTAGGGGCGGACCCCTGTGTCCGCCCCGGGGTGGCCCGGCCGGCGACTGTTGCGACCGCCTAAGAAGGCGGAACTCCGACCGAATCGGGCGGCACTCCCGTGCTCCGGCGCGCCTGCCGCCGCTTCAAAAGCGGTGGCGATACCCGCCGGGCCGCAGGCGTCGCACTTTCCCGGCCGCATCCTGGAGCCGGAGGCCCGGGCGGCGGGTGAATTCGCCGATCGCGCGGAGGGGCGTGCCGCCGAGCGGAGTCGCCAGCGCGCGCGCGACCGCCCGCGGCGGGACGGCGACGCGCAGTTCGATATCCTCGCCGTCCGTCTGCGCGTGGTCGAGCGGCGACCGGCCGTCGGCCCGCGCCGCGCGCGCCGCATCGCGATGGATCGGCACGTCGGCCGCGCGCAGCACCGCGCCCACGCCGCTCGCCTCCAGGATGTGCCCGAGGTCGGCCGCCAGCCCGTCGCTCACGTCGATCATTGCATGCGGCCGCACCGCGCGGTTGAGCGCCACCGCCTCGCGCACGCGCGGCCGCACGGCGAGATGCCGGCCCAGGATCGACCCGCCGAAGGCCCCGGTCGCCAGCAGCACGTCGCCCGGCCGCGCGCCCGCGCGCGTGACCGGCCGCAGCCGGCCCGCGAACCCGAACAGCGCGACATTCACCATCAGCGGCCCCGGCGTCGCCGACAGGTCGCCGCCCACCACCTCGACGCCGTACGCCGCCGCCGTTTCCGTCAGCCCGCGCTGCAGCGCGCGCGCGAAAGCCGTCCGCGTCCCGCGCGGCAGCGCAAGCGAGCATACGGCGAATCCCGGGGCCAAACCCATCGCCGCCGCGTCGCTCAGGTTCACCGCCATCGCCTTGTGCCCGATCGCGCGCGCCGACGCCGTCGCCGGGTCGAAATCGACCTCGCCCACGATCATGTCCGTAGTGATGAAAAGCGGTCCCGCGCCGCGCCCCGGCCGGATCACCGCGCAGTCGTCGCCGATGCCCAGCGCAACCCGCCGACCCGGCCGCGCCCGCCGCCGCACCCAGCGCAGAAACGTGAATTCGTCCAGAGCCACGGGCGCTCTCCTCCCGGAATCGGCCGTTCATCGCCTCGGGAACCTACCTCCTCCCGGTGCCCAAGGTCAATCGAATTCAGAAGATGCGGCAAGCCGCCCAGGCAGATTCGCCGCAAATTGTGAAAAAAAAGGTTGACTTTTCGAGGCGCGGCTGCTACCATTCCGCTCCGCGTTTTTCTTGGCGGCGTTTGCACTTATGGCGACCGGGCCGTAATCGACGCCGCGCTTCGCTGCCGCCGCAGCCCCCTGCACCCGAGGTGCGTGGACCATGCCGAACGTCGTCGAACGTTCCAGCCACGTCCTGGCCCCGACGCTGGCCTGGGAGACCGAACTGGTCGCGGTGCGCAGCCACGGCGCCTACGTCGAATGCGACGACGGCAAGAGCTACCTCGACTTCGGCTGCGGCACCGCCGTCACCAACCTCGGCCATGGCCATCCGCGCGTCGTGGAGGCCATTCACCGCCAGGTCGATCGCTTCATCCACTCCGGCGGCGTCTTCCGCCATGAGCCGATGGTGAAGCTGGCCGAATCGCTGGTCGAGATCGCGCCCGGCGGCATCGACATGTTCTTCTTCGTGAACTCGGGCACCGAGGCGGTCGAAGCCGCGCTCAAGCTGGCGCGCCACGTGACCGGCCGCCCCGGCCTGATCGCGTTCCGGGGCGGGTTCCACGGCCGCACGCTCGGGTCGCTTTCGGTGACCTCGTCCGCGGCGCGCTACCGCCGGCGCCTGGAGCCGCTCCTGCCCGCCGTCTACCACGCGCCCTTCCCCTATGCCTATCGCTGCCCCTGCGGGCGCGCTCCGGAGCGGCAGGCGAGCGGGCCGGTCGCCGCCAACGGCGTGACGCGCGGACTGGAGCCGGCCCACGACGGCTCGGCCGAATGCCTGCGTGCGCTCGACGACCTGTTCCGGCATCAGGTGAATCCCGAAGACACCGCCGCGCTCCTGATCGAGCCGATGCTCGGCGAGGGCGGCTACGTGGTGGCGCCGCGCCGCTTCCTCCAGGAACTGCGCGCCCTCTGCGATCGCCACGGCATCCTGCTGATCTTCGACGAGATCCAGAGCGGGTTCGGCCGGACCGGGGGCTGGTTCGCCGCCGAGCACTACGGCGTCGCGCCCGACCTGATGACGGCGGCGAAGGGGATTGCCAACGGCCTGCCGCTGGGCGTGCTCGCCGGCCGGCGCGAGCTGATGCAGAAGTGGCCGGCGGGTGCGCACGGGACGACCTTCGGCGGCAATCCGGTGGCCTGCGCGGCGGCGGTGGCGGTGGTCACGGCGCTGCGCGAGGAATCGGTGCTGGAGAACGCGCGCGAGCGGGCGCGCGAACTGTTCGCGCATCTCGACCGGCTGGCCGCGCGCGACGCCGCCGTGGGCGACGTGCGCGGGCTCGGTCTGATGGTCGGGCTCGAGGTGGTGAAGCCGGACGGCACGCCGGACGGAGCGCGCGTGGACCGCATTCGCGCCGCGGCGCGCCGCGACGGCCTGATCATCAAGGCGTGCGGCCTCGAGCGCAACGTGCTGCGCTTCCTGCCGCCGCTCAACGTCACGGCGGCGCAGCTCGACACGGCGTTCGGAATCGTCGAGCGCGCGTTCGGCGAAACCGGCGTTTAACGGCGTTCAACGTCGTTTAACGATGTTTGGCGTCGTTTGGCGTCGTTTGGCGTCGTTTAGCGTCGTGTAAGGTCCTTTGCCGAGTCGCGACGTGGCGAACGTAGACAAACAGGGATTGTGGTTGCTTGAGCAACAAGCGTGGTGGAAGATTTCCTTACAGGCTTAAACGCCGTTGAACGTCGTTAAACGCCGTCAACGCCGTCCGTCGAGGCAAACATGGCCGTCAACCTGCGAGGCCGGCACTTCCTCAGCCTGCGCGATTTCACGGGCGAGGAGATCCGGCAAATCCTGGATACCGCGAAGGCGCTGAAGCTTGAACACTACGCCGGGCGGCGCCCCCCGTTGCTCGCCGGCAAGAGCCTGGCGATGATCTTCCAGAAGCACTCGACGCGGACGCGCGTCTCCTTCGAAGTCGGGATGAGCCAGCTCGGGGGCACGGCGCACTACCTGGGCGCGGACCAGATCCAGTTGAGCCGGGGCGAATCGATCGCGGACACCGCGCGCGTGCTGAGCCGCTATGTGGACGGCATCGTCGCCCGCGTGTACGCGCATTCGGACCTGGTCGAGCTGGCGAAGTGGAGCCGCGTGCCGGTGATCAACGGCCTGTCCGACTACTCGCACCCCTGTCAGATCCTGGCCGATTTCCAGACGCTCGAGGAGAAGCTGGGGACGGCGACGGGCAAGAAGATCGCCTGGGTGGGCGACGGCAACAACGTCGCGCACTCGTGGATCTTCGGGGGCGCGAAGCTGGGCTGCCACGTCGCGCTGGCGACGCCGAAGGGCTACGAACCGGACGCGGGCGTGATGGCGGCGGCGCGGGTGGACGCGGAGCGGGCGGGCGGGCGTGTGACCCTGTCCGTCGATCCGCTCGAGGCCGTGCGCGACGCCGACGTCGTGGTGACCGACGTCTGGGTGAGCATGGGCCAGGACAAGGAAAAGGAGGCGCGGCTCCAGGCCTTCCGGCCGTACCAGGTGAATGCCGGACTTCTGGAGAAGGCCCGGCCGCACGCGATCGTGATGCACTGCCTGCCCGCGCACCGCGGCGAAGAGGTCACGGCGGACGTGATCGATGGGCCGCGTTCGGTGGTGTGGGACGAGGCCGAGAATCGGCTCCACGCGCAGAAGGCGCTCCTGGCGCTCCTGATGTGATGTGACGCGGCGGGTGCGACGCCGCGTCGGTACCGGACCGAACCCCTGACGGCGCTTTGATCCCGCCGATCTTGCCAACAGGAGGGGTGGACTTGACTGCACTTGCCGCGATCTTCGCTCCGAAGAGCATCGCCGTCGTCGGCGCGTCGGAGAATCCGGAAAAGCTCGGCCACATCCTGCTCAAGAACCTGCTCGACGGCGGGTACGCGGGCGAAGTCTATCCGGTGGGCGCGGGCACGGCGCCCGAGCTGCTGGGCCGACGGCTCCTGCCCGCGGTGCGCGACGTCCCGCGCGGCGTGGACCTGGCGCTGGTCGCGGTGGCGAACGAGTCCACCGGCGCCGCGCTCAAGGAGGCGGCGGCGATCGGCCCGAAGGCCATCCTCCTCCTCTCCTCCGGCTTCGGCGAGGGCCCGCTGGCCGCCCAGCTTCTGGCGAAGGAGGCGGGCGCGATCCGGGCTCAGGGGATCACCCGAATCCTCGGCCCGAACGGCAGCGGCGTCTGCGACGCCCACGCCGGCCTCAACGCGTCCTATGTCT
>JACRIP010000149.1 GCA_016220045.1 Planctomycetota bacterium | reverse complement strand
GCCGTAGCGACGAGGGCGGTCGGCGCGGGCGGCGGCGCGGGCGCGCCGGGCCGGGTGGCGGCGAGGGTGGTGTGGCGGGCGGCGGCGCCGGGCACGGGGACCGCGGCCGCGGCGGCGTCGTCGACGAAGAGCAGGAGGGTCGCGCCGATGCGCACGCGGTCGCCGTGGGCGAGGTCGGCGGCGGCGGTGGCGGCGAGCGGCAGGCCGTTGAGGGCCGTGCCGTTCTTGCTGTCGAGATCGCGCAGCGTCCAGCCGCCGGCGGAGGGGGCGGGGGCCGGGGCGATCACCGCGTGACGGCGGGAGGCCTTGTCGTCGAGCAGCGGGATGTCGGACTCGGGGTCGCGCCCGAGGCGGGTCTCGCCGGCGCGCAGGTCGAAGAGGGCGCCGCGATGGGCGCCTTCCAGGACGAGGATGCGTGGCATGGCGGACCCTGCGCGGAGGGGGAAAGGGGAAGCGCCGACGCGCCCTGCATTCTAGCGGTGCGGCCCGTGGGCGCCAAAGGAAACGGGCAGGCCCTTGCGGACCTGCCCGTTTCGGAGCTTTCGTGGTGTGCGGCGCGGGGACTACGCGACGAAGAGGATCATCCCCAGCAGGCCGAAGATCGGGTTGCCGAGCGCGGTGCCGAGCGCCTGGCCGACCGTCTTGCCGATCGTGAACATGCTGTCCATGTCGGCGTTCAGGAAGTAGCCGAGGCTCGGCAGGGCCACGCCCAGCGCCAGCATGCTGACGGTCGTGCCCGCGAGGATCAGGGCCGCATTCTGCTTCTTGCTCATCTTGGTTCCACTCCCGTGTCTCGTCCGGTTGATCAATCCCACCAACGCCCCCTCGGATTTCTCGGGGACGCCCTCCCGATCCGCGGGAGGGGCCGATCGCGGGCCGCGCTGAGCGCTCCCGCCATCGAGGCGCGAATTATAGCCGGATGACGCAGTGTGTCAATACGAATTCCGGAAAATTTTGCGCGCGTTATTCGTGAGACGAATGAGCATTCGCAAGGGGTTGCGGGCGCGGGGCGGGGCGGGCGGGTAGAATGGGGGCGCCCGGGCCGGCGGCGCGGGCGGCGCGTCCGGGGAGGCCGCAGGCGGCGCGAGACTCCTTGCCGCCGGCGAGGTGCGGCGCAGGCCGGAAGGCCTGCGCCACAAGGCGACCGACCGCTGCTCCCGATCTTTGGGCGCGGGGAGGCCCGCCTGAGGACCGCCACAAGAGGAGTTTCCCGATGGCCGCCGTCTCGCCTGTTGTCGCTCTGCCGCCCCGTGCGCTCGCCGGCAAGACGTGCGTGATCACCGGCGCGAGCCGGGGGATCGGACTGGAGACCGCGCGCGGGCTCGGCCGGCTGGGGGCGCGGCTGGTGCTGGTCTGCCGCGACCGTGGGCGCGGCGAGGCGGCGGTGGCGGCGGTCCGCGCTGCGGCGCCCGACGCCCCCGCGGCGGAGCTGGTGCTCGCCGATCTCGCCGTGCTCGCCGACGTCCGGCGCGCCGCCGCCGAGGTCGCGGCGCGCTGCCCGCGGATCGACGTGCTGCTCAACAACGCCGGACTCGCCTACATGCAACGCCGGATCACCCCCGACGGCCTGGAGGCGACCTTCGCGGTCAATCATCTCGCGCCCTTCCTCTTCACCACGCTCTTGCTCGAGCGGGTGCGCGCCGCCGCGCCCGCGCGCGTCATCACGGTCTCCTCGATGCTGCACACGCGCGGGCGCATCGACTTCGGGGACCTCCAGAGCGAGCGGTCGTACTCCGGGCTGGGGGCCTACTCGAACACCAAGCTGGGCAACGTGCTCTTCACGCGCGAGCTGGCGGGAAGGCTGGCGGGGAGCGGCGTGACGGCGAACTGCCTGCATCCGGGCGGTGTGGCCAGCGAAATCGGGATGGACAATCCCTGGTGGGCGCGGGTGGCGCTGCGGCTGGTGCGGCCGTTCCTGTTGACCCCGGAACAGGGGGCGCAGACGTCGATCTGGTTGGCGGCGGCGCCGGAGGTCGCGGGCGTGAGCGGGAAGTACTTCGTGAAATGCGCGGAGGCGGCGCCGGCGGAGCGCGCGCTCGACGCGGCGGCCGGGCGCAGGTTGTGGGAGGAGAGCGAGCGGTTGGTGAGCAGAGCGGGAGGTTCGTGAGGAGCGCGCGCGGTTCGAGAGAGGTGCGAGAGGTTGGAGAGAAGTGCGGAATAAATAGCCACCGAACACACGGAACGCACCGAGAGACGGTTTTTTTTGAATGACCGGAGGGCGTTTCGACCGGTCCTTGGCCGGGTCGTGGCTTCTCGACTGCCCCCGCCGTCCCGCCGCGGCCGGGCGTCGGCCGCACGCCAGGCGCGTTGCAAAAAAAGTCGTCGGTCGGTGTGTTCCGTGTGTTCGGTGGCCATTTGCTTCGCCTTGCTCACGCATCCTCGCCCCCGGCCTGCCCCTGCCGGACCCGGAGGACCGCGATGCCCGACTGCAACCTGCCGCCAGGCACTGGCTCGGACCCTGACGACCTGGGCGAGCTGGACACCTGGGCGTACACGCTCCTCGCGCGCGCGGAATCGGAGCACGCCGTGGCGGCGGCGGAGGCGCTCGCGCGACTGGGCCCGGAGAGTGTGATCGCGGTGCTCGGGCGCGCGGGCCCCGCGTCGATTGCTGCGGTCGCGTTCGCGCGGCTGGCTGACGTGCTCGGCCCGCAGGCCCTGGTCGAGTGCCTGCTCGGGCCGCGTCCGCATTCCGCGTGGGTCTGGCACGGCGCGCTGGAGTACCTGCCGGCGCGGGTGGCGGAGACCCGGCTGCGCCGCGTGCTCGAAGTCGCCCTGACGGACGAGACCTTGCCGGCGACGGTGTGCGCGCGTGCCCTGGACCTCGCGTTTCGCCTGCTGGTCGACGATCGCGCACTGGTCGGCGGGCTGGTGCGACCGCTGGAGCGGCTGCTGTGGGCGCAGGAAAAACCGGAGGAGCTGCGCCGGCGCGTCCTCGACCTGCTGCTGGCGTCGCAGCCGGCCGCCGAGCGACCGGCGTGGAGCATGCGGCTCCTGGCGCGCGCCCGCGCGCGCCTGGACTGGCCCCTGGTTCGGCGGCTCCTGGCCCGGCTCGCGCCGGCCGACGTCACGCCGAGGTGCGCGCGCCGGATCGCAGACCTGCTGAGGGAACCCGGGGTGCCGGATGCCGTGCCCCGCGCTGCGCTCACCTGCCTCCTCCGGTGTTCTACCGATCCGCTGGAGCCGCTGCTCGAACGCTGCCTGCCCCTGGGGGCGGTGCCCGCCCTCTTTCTCTGCACCTCCCCGCACGCGTTGGCGGAGGAACTGCCGAACGAGCGTCTCGCGCCGCTCCTGGCCCGCGGACTGCGTTGCGTCAGTCACGCGCTGGCCGCGCAGTTGGAGCGCGGCGCGCCCGCGGCGGGCTTTGCGGGGCTGGCCTCCTGGATGGAGGAGGCCGTCGAGTTGCTGCGCGCGCTGCGACCGGGCGTGGACGTGGGCGGCCTGGTGGATGGGGACTTGGAGCTGCGGGCGTTGGAGGTCGTGCACTTTCGTCATCGCGGAGCGGCCGCGTTCGCCGCCGCCGCGGACCTCCTGGGCGTGGCCGGGAGCGGGCGGGCGATCCGGGTGCTCGGGCGGCATCTGGAACCCGGCTCGCGCGCGACCGGGGCGGAGCGGCTGCTGGTGCGGAGCGCGATCGAGCGCATCCGCGCGCGCATCGGTGCGGCCGGCGCCGGCGGTCTCGCGGTGGTGGACGCACCCGCGGAGGGGGGCCGGCTCTCGGTGGCCGGCGGCGCGGGCGAGCTGTCGCCGGCGGCTGGGGCCGGCGAGGCGGGAGAGGCGGGTGGCGCGGAGGATGCGGAGGATGCGGAGGGGGCGGGAGAGGCGAGTGCGGGGGGTGCGGAAGATGGGTGAGAAGGGCTATGGACCGCGCACGCCGCACCCATCATCGCCCCCGCCCTGCCCCGCCTCCTCCCGCCCGCTCTCCCCGCCCGCTACTGCTGCAGGTCCACCACCCGCACCTGGCGGCGCATGCGCTCGCGTTCGACGCTGGCCTTGATCTGTTCGTAGAGCGGCGTGACCCCGGAGAGCCCGTCGAGCCGGAGATCGGGCGTGCTCTTGTCGCTCGAGACGATCTGCAGGTTGCCCGTCCCCATCAGGCGCTGAAAGAAGGGGCGCTCGAGCACCAGGTCCTCGACGCGGTAGAGCCAGAGCACGTCGCGCCGTTTGGAGAGGATGCCGGTCTCGTACTCGATGCGCTGGCTCGTGACCTTGTACCGCTGCGAGGCGCAGACCAGCCAGCGGCCGAGCAGGTAGAGCCCAAGCGTGATGATCGTGAGGGCGAGGTCGCCGACCGAGGCGAGCAGGCGCGGCGACCCCTCGAAGATCACCGTCTCGGCCGGGCCCGCCGCCGCCGCCGCCCCGGGCAACCCGCCGGCGACCGCCCCGGTCCCCGCGGCGGGCGCGGCCCCCGTCGCCTGCGCCGTCCCGCAGGCCGGACAGAAGGCCGCCGCCCCCGGCAGCTCCCCGCCGCACTTCACGCAGTACGCCATGCTCAGCACTCCAGACCGTGCTCCCGCGGGCCACCCGCACCCCGTGCGGCCCCGCCCTGGCCGGGCGCGGAACCCTGGGGCCCCGCCACCCCGGGGCGGACACCGGGGTCCGCCCCTACGGCCGAGGGGTGGCCCGCCCCGATGAGGCCGCCGGACTCCGGTCCCGCGCCGCCGTTCACCGGCCACCGTCCACTGACCACCGGCCACCGTCCGCCACCGCGCGGCTAGTCGCGATACATCTCGTCGAGGATGTCCTTGTACTTGGTCTCGACCACCTTGCGCTTCACCTTCATCGTCGGCGTGATCTCGCCGCCTTCGATCGTGAAGTCCTTCTCGATGAAGGCGAACTTCTTCACCTGCTCGAACGACGGCAGGTCCTTGTTGATCTCGCCCAGCACCCCGGTGTAGAGCTCCATCGTCTTCGCATGCTTCATCAGCTCGGCGCGGCTGCCGACCGCTACCCCCTGGGTCTTGAGCAGGGCCTCGACGCGGTCGAGGTTGGGGACGATCAGGACCGAGATGAACTTGCGCGCATTGCCGACGATGACCGCGTTCGTCACGAACGAGTTGAGCTTGAGCTTGTTCTCCAGCGGCTGCGGCGCCGCGTACTTGCCGCCCGAGGTCTTGATCAGGTCCTTCTTGCGGTCGGTGATGCGCAGGTAGCCGTCGGCGTCGAACTCGCCGATGTCGCCGGTGCAGAACCACCCGTCCTTCATCACCTCCGCGGTCCACTCGGGATGGTTGTAGTACCCCTTCATGATGTTCGGGCCGCGCGCGATGATCTCGCCGTCGGACGCGATCTGGACCTCGACGCCGTAGAGCGGCTTGCCGACCGTGCCGGGGCGGAAGGCCGCGAGCGTGTTTAGGGTGAGCACCGGAGAGGTCTCGGTCAGGCCGTAGCCTTCGAGGATCTTGATGCCGACCGCGTGGAAGAACTCGGCGATTTCGCGCGAGAGCGGGGCGCCGCCGGAGATGAAGAAGCGGATGCGGCCGCCGGTGCGCTCGCGGATCTTGGAGAAGACAAACTTGTCGGCGATGCGTTGCTTCACGCCGAGGAGGAAGCCGGGCTCCTGGCCCTTGAGCTGGAGCGCGGCGACCTCGCGGCCGACGCCGATCCCCCAGTGGAAGATCTTCTGCAGGATCGGCGGCTTGGCCTTGGCGCCTTCCAGGATGCGATCGTAAATCTTCTCGTACAGGCGGGGCACGGCGGCCATGATCGTGGGCTTGACTTCGATGATGTTGTCGCGCACCGTGTCGATCGATTCGGCGTAGGCGACCGACACGCCCTGGTGGAAGAGCCCGTAGTCGACCATGCGCTCGAAGACGTGGGAGAGGGGGAGGAGGGAGAGGGCGGTATCGGTCGGTCCGAACTCGACCATCTTGCAGGTGGAGACGACGTTCGAGACCAGGTTCTGGTGGGTGAGCATCACGCCCTTGGGGTCGCCGGTGGTGCCGCTGGTGTAGATGAGGGTGGCGAGGTCTTCGGGCTTGACCGCGCGCGAGCGGTCGGTGCGCAGGTTGGGTTCGGCCTTGCCCTTGGCCACGCCCTGGGCGGCCATGTCGTCGAGGCTGAGCACGTCGGCGGACTTGAACGTCGCGTCCATCACCACCACGTGTTTGAGCTGCGGGCACTGCGCGCGTACGGACAGGACCTTGTCGAGGTACGCCTTGTTGGACACGATGCAGACCTTCGCCTGCGAATCGTTCAGGATGTAGCGCGTGGTGTCGGCCAAGAGCGTGGGGTAGAGCGGGACCAGCACGGCACCGCAGGTGTGGGCCGCGAAATCGACCATCGCCCATTCCGGGCGGTTCTCGGAGATCAGGGCGACGCGGTCCTGGTGGTTGATGCCGAGGGCGCAGAGGCCGAGCGAGTACTGGCGGACGCGTTCGGAGGCGTCGGTGGCCGCGATGTCCAGCCAGCGGCCGTCCTTCTTGTACTTGAACATGTCCGCGCGGTTGTAGGTGCTCGTCGTGTGGTAGAAGAGATCGGACAGTGTGTTGACGTCCATCGATGGAATCTCCTCGGGTAGGTTCTGTAGATTCACTCCGGGGGGCAGGCCGCTCCCTCCGCTACGGGGGAGGCGAATTCTAGCCGTGGGGCCGGGAAAGGGCAACCGATTTTTCCCCGCGGAGATTTTGATTGACATGAACTAGTATATTACTAGAATAACCGAGCACGGGGTGAGGGCGGGTGCGGTGGCCGCGGTCAGCGCCTCGCCTCGCCTCGCCTCGCTTCGTACTCGTACTCGAATACCCAGGGCGTTCGAGTACGAGTACGAGTACGAGCACGAGTACGAGCTACGACGACGAGGACGACCGGGAAGGACGGAAGGACTACGTAGGGAGCCGATGGATGGCGATGAAGACGGCGGCGCGCGCGCCCTGGAAGGGGTCGTTCGCGCCGAAGGGGGACCAGCCGCTATACCGCCAGATCGAGGGGTGGGTGCGGCGGGCGATTGCCGATGGGGCGCTGAAGCCGGGCGATCGGGTGCCCTCGGTGGTGGAGCTGGCGGAGCAATTGCGGGTGAACAAGCTCACGGTGCTGCGCTCCTTCCGGGACCTGGAGAAAGAGGGGCTCCTGTCTTCCCACGTCGGGCGTGGGACCTTTGTCGCGGACGCCGGCGGCGGCGGCGCGGCCGGCGGGGTGACGGCGCAGGTGGCCGGGGGCGCGCCCGGTC
>JACRIP010000148.1 GCA_016220045.1 Planctomycetota bacterium | reverse complement strand
TCCGCGCCTTCATCACCGGCAGCCGAGTCTCGCCACCACGCTCCCCGGCGCGGAACGGCCTCCTCCTCGTTCCCGTCGTCGTCTCTGTGCTACTAATCTCTGAAAGCGTGTTTTTCCGGCAAGCATGTCGGCAGTCGCCTTGGGGGGATAACGCTACCGCGTCGGCTCCGTAATCGCCCAATCACACAATCGCCAAATCGCCCAATCGAAGCACCTCCAGACTTGCGCTTGGGTTTCGGGCATCGCCCGACCTGTGCCTCTGTGGTTTCGTTCTTGTCCCGCAGCAGCGGACATGCACCCTGCCGAATCCCGCTATTATAGGGAGTGCGACGGGGGTGTCAATCGCGATGAGGCGGGCGGGGGCGGGGCGGGAGATCCGTGGGGCGGGCGGCGCGGGTGGCTCAGGCAGGCAACGGACGGGAACACGAAGGGCCACGAAGACGAGAAGCACGAAGGGCCACGAATGGGGGCCACGACGGGCCGCGACGGTGAAGGGGCGCTGCGGACTCGTCGAACGGCTTAGCCGTCGCGGCCCGTCGCGGCCCCCGTCTTCGTGGCCCTTCGTGTTCCGGTCGTCGCTTCGTGGTCCTTCGCCCGTCTTCGCGGCCCTACGGCGTCGTGCTGGCGTGGGCGAGGTTGGAGACCGGTGACGCATTGCCCGCGTCATCGATCACCTTGATGGCGAAGTAGTAGGGTGTTCCCGGGGTGAGCCCATTGACGCGGAAGCTCTCCGCGGCACCCGCCATCGCGGGGGCCGGCACGCCCGCGACGGGCGTGGCCGCGGCGAAATTCGCCTCGCCGATGGGCGCCGTGCTCCAGCGCAGGTCGTAGCGCACAGCCCGGCCGGTCATGCCGTCATCGCCGGTCGCGCTCCACGTCAGGTCGATGGCCGTGCGGCCTTCGGAGCTGAACCCGTGGGCTTCGAACTCGGCAACCACCGCCTGGCCCAGGCGGGAGTAGGACATGGAATCGATCTGCATCCGGATGAAGCGCGCCGACACGGTCGGGAACTGGACTTCGATCCAGGTGCCGGCGCTGCGCGTCACGCCGGTCGGCGACGCCAGCGTGGTCCAGGTGACGCCGTCCGTGCCGGCCAGGATGCGGAACTTGGACGGGAAGTTGGAGAGCTGGGAAGACAAGGGGAGCAACCGGACCTTGGCGACGACGACCGTGCTGCCGAGGTCGAGGGTCAGGTGCTGGGCGGACGTGCAGTAGGGATTGGTGAACCAGGCGGTCAGGGGATTGCCGTCGATCGAGGCGGTCGCCGGGAAACCGGCCATGACGTTGGACGCCGTGGCGCCGGCGGGTGCCAACCTGACTCCGACGCCGCCCAGTGCCCGGGCCACGAGGTTGGAAACCGCCGCGGGTGGGCCCGGATCCCGGGTGGCGCCCGTGGTCGCGGACGGCACATTGGAAAGCGGCGAGGCATTCCCGGCCTCGTCCGTGGCCTTGATCGCGAGGTAGTAGGTAGTGGAAGCCGCCAGCCCCGCGATCGCCACGGATTCGCGGGCGCCGGGCGTTCCCGGGAGCGGCTCGCCCACGAACTGCGTGGCCGTCGCCCAGGTCGCCGCAGTAATCGGGGAGGTGCTGTAGCGCAAATCGTAGGAGCTCGCGCGTCCGGTGCTGACGTCGTCGCCGGTGGCGGTCCATGCCGCGAGAATTCGATCAGGCAGGGACCCGAGGGCATCCGTTGCCGCGCTCGCCGCGAGATCGCTGATCGTGGCCGGCGGGATCGTGTCCGGCGGCGCCGGCGTCGCGCACGCGGCCAGGTTGGAAAGCGCCGAGGTGTTGCCGTCGTCGTCCGTCACCTTGAGCCGGGCATAGTAGGTCGTGGTGGGCGACAGGCCGTGCAGCAGAATCGACTCGGCCGAGCCGGCCCCACGCGGGGCCGTCAGACCGGCCACGCGCTGGGCCGCCGCGAACTCGGCTTCGGTATTGATCGGGCTCGTCGCATAGCGCAAGTCATAGGCGAGTGCGGTGCCGACCGTCCCGTCGTCGCCTACCGCGGTCCAGGTCGCCGTCAGCGCGGTGCTGGACGCGGCCGCGGACTGCAAGGTCTCGATCTCCGCGAGGCTCATCGCGAAGCCCCCGGTCGGGTCGCGCTGGAGCTCCAGCGCGCGCAGGCGCAGGAAGCGCGCCACCACGGCGTCCAGCCCGGCCTGCCACCAGCCGCCGTCCACACCCTTGAAGCTGGTCTCCGTGGCGATCGCCTGCCAGTCCTCGGCATCGGCGCTGGCTTCGATCGTGAAACGCGCGGGGAGCTGGTCGGCCGCGCCGCCCAGCGGACGCAGCCGGAACCCGGCCACCGCTTGCGGTGCGCCCAGGTCCAGTACCAGGTGCTCGTCCACTTCGGGGGCGTCCGTCCGCACCGTCCACGCGGTTTCGGGGTCCCCGTCGAGGGCGGCGTCGCCGCCGCTCGCGTCGCTCAACGCGCCCGTCGCCGCCAGCACCACCGCGTCCAGCGGGGCCACCGCGGAAGCCGCCGCGCCCGCCGCGTACGGATCGGAACCGGCTCCGGCCACGCCGTCGGGCGCCGGACCCAGAACCAGATTGTTCACCGCCGCAGGCGGCAGGTTGTCGCCCACCCCGGGCGTCATTCCCGTAGTCACATTCGAGAGCGCGGCGACATTGCCGATGCCATCCGCCGTCTTGAGCGCGAGGAAGTAGACCTTCCCCGGACGCAGGCCGGTCAGCATCCACGTCTCGTGCGCGCCGGCGGTCGCGGGGAGCGGTTCTCCCGCCGCCTGGGTCGCGGCAGACCAGGTGGCTTCGGTGATCGGGGTAAACCCGTAGCGGACGTCGTATCCCGCCGCGCGTCCCGTTGCGCCGTTGTCGCCGGGCGCCGTCCAGGAAAGCGCCAGGGCATCCGTGCGCGGCGTGGGTGAGGTGTATACCTCAACTTCGGCCAGCGAACAGGCGTAGTAGGGGATACTGCTCGACTTGTAGGTCGTCGGCACCAGGATCTGGAGGAAGCGCGTGCTGACCGGGGCGAGGTCCACCGTGACCCAGGTGTTGGCCGACCACGCGCCGGGGCTGACCGAGGCGACCGGGGCCAGCATCGTCGCTACGGCGCCGACCTGAACGCTGAAGGCGCGGGGCGCGGATTCGAGCGCGGCCGGATTGGCCAGGAGCCGCACGCGGTTGATCGAGAGGGTCGCACCGAGATCCAGCGTGATGGAGGCCGCCGTCGGCTTGGTACTCAAGCGACTGATCCAGGAGGTCCCGGGGTTGTTGTCGGTCGCCCGGACAGCGGCGTAGCCCGGGCAGTCGCCGGAGGAGGCGGCCGCCGTGACGGGAGCGCGCGCGCTGGGGCTGATCACCGGAGCCGCCGCGAGGTCGGTCACCGCCGCCGGCGGCGTCGTGTCCTGCAAGGTGAGCGAAACCGGCAACGTGAACGGCGAGCCGGTCGCGCCCGGGGCGCTGAAGGTGAGCTGCGCCGTGTAGTTCGCCGGCGCCAGGCCGGCGGGATTCGCCGTCACCGTGGTCGTGCCCGCGCCCACGCCCGCCACCGGCAGCGCCGTCAGCCAGGCGGCGTTCGACGTCACGCTCCAGGTGAGCGTGCCGCCTCCCGTGTTGGCGATCGTCACCGTCGCGGGCGCGGGGGCCGCGCCGCCCGGCCCGGGCGTGAAGCTGAGCGACGCCGGACTGACGCTCAGGCCGGGGGTGACGCTTGACCCGGTGATCGTCAGCGCGACCGGGATGGTCAGCGGAGAGTTGGCCGCGCCGGCGGCGGTCAGCGTGACCGACGTTGTGTAGAGCCCGGCCACCAGGCCGGCGGTGTTGAAGACGAGGTTGACCGTGCCGGCGTTGACGCCGGACGACGAGGTCAGGGACAACCAGGAGGCACCCTCGCTTGCGGACCAGGAGAGGGTGCCGCTGCCGCCATTCTGGATGGAGAGCGGGACGGCGGCGGGGGCGGTCCCGGCGACCGCGCTCACGGCGACCGACAGGGGCGAAGCGGCGAGGACCGGTCCGCCCGCCGCGCTGGTAACGGCCTCGAGCTTCCACAGGTCGAGGGTGCCGACATCCTGGCCCCAGAGATCGGCGACGTTGAGGCGCCACGTGCCCTGCACCTGCTGGCCATTGAAGGCCGCCAGGCTCTGCGTCGGGGCGGTGAGCGTGTCGTACCAGGTGTCGATGTTCGGTGCGCTGCCGCCGGTCTGGTCGTGCAGAAGGATCGTGGTTCCCGCCGGCGACGTCAGGCTGACGCGCAGGTCGCCGCGGTAGGTGTGGGAGATGCGCACGTAGACGTTGAGTTCGGTGAGCGTCCCGGCGCTGCCGACGACCAGCGTGCTGCTCACGCCGGTCGCATTCTCGTCCGGAATCGGGAGCGGCGGCGTCTCGGTCCGGGTGTAGATCGCGCTGGGCAGGCCGACCGCGGTGAAGTCCCGCCCGGCGGCGTCGACCCCGTTCAGGGCGATGACGCGGCTGGTCGGCGTGAAGCTCCAGGCGCTGCCCTGGGGCGTGACGGTGTAGCTGCCGGCGGCGAGCGCCGGGAAGGTGTAGCGGCCGTTGGAGGCGGTGCTGGCGGTCGCCGACGCCGCGCCGGAGAGCCGGACGCTGACGCCGGCGAGCGGCTGGGCGACGCCGCCGCTCAGAAGCGACACCGTACCGGAAATCGCGGCCAGCGGGGCGATGGCAAGGTCGATGCCCGACCGGTTGGGCGGAACCGAGACGGAGCGCGCCGCGCTGGTCGCGAACCCGACGGCCGAGGCCTTCAGGGAGTAGGTCCCGTCGGTCGCGGGCGAGATCAGGTAATTGCCTGAAGCGTCGGTGAGCACCGAGCCGGTCCGGGCGCCGGTGAACGCCACGGTCGCGCCGGGCAGGGCGGCGCCGGTCACCACGTTGGTCACGCGGCCGGCGATCGTGCTCGAGGTCACGACCGGGAGGGTGAAGGGGTTGAGCTCATCGGCCTGGTTGGTCGCGCGCGTGGTGAGCGTGAGCGGGACCGCCGTATTGGACGGGAGCGCGGCGCTGAGTGCGACCAGGAAGCCGCCGGCGCCCGCGACCGAGGCGCCCGACGCGACGTTGCCGAAGGTGTCGGCGGCGGCGGTGACCGTGGCGCGGGCGTCGCCGGAAACGAGCGTGCCGGCGCCGGAGGTGGCGGCGACGGTGCCGCGGTTGGTCACGGTGACGCGCACGCGCACGGTCTCGCCGGGATTGGCGACCCCGTCGCCGTTCCCGCTGGTGCCGGCGCTGCCGTTGTCCACCACCGCGTGCGAAGCGTACACCAGGTGCGTGCCGGGCGTGCGTACCGCGCCGAGCGCGCGGCTCAGGTTGAGCCGGCCGCCGGTCGTGCATTTGCCGGCCAGCGCGGGCACCGGATCGGTCGTGGAGAGCAACGCGCTCTTGAGCTCGGCTAGGGTGATCGCCGGATTCGCCGAAATGAGCACGGCGGCGGCGCCCGCGACGTGCGGGCAGGCCATGGAGGTTCCGCTGAAGCTCGAGTAGCCGTTGTTGGGCACGGTGCTCAGGATGCCGACGCCGGGCGCGCCGAGGTGCACGGTGGTGGCGCCGAAGTTCGAGAAGGAGGCGATCCCATCGCCGGAGCCGGTGGCGGCGACCGTGATGACGTTGGCGGAAGAGAGGTTGGCGGGGTAGAAGGGGGCGGTATCGTTGTCGTTGGTGCTGTTGCCGGCGGCGCAGACGAAGAGGATGCCGGCGGCATTGGCCGCGTCCACGGCGTCCTTCAGGGCCTGGGAGAAGCCGCCGCCGCCCCAACTGTTGGACATCACGCGCGCGCCCTTGGCGCGGGCGTAGTTGACACACTGGACTGCGGCCGAGGTCGAACCGCTGCCCGAGCCGGTCATGAACTTGAGGGCCATGATCCGCGCCCGCCAGGCGACGCCGCAGACGCCGATGCCGTTGTTGCCGACGCCGGCGATCGTGCCCGAGGTGTGCGACCCGTGGTTGTTGTCGTCCATCGGATTGCCGTCGTTGTTGGCATAATCGTAGCCGTGGAGATCGTCCACCAGGCCGTTGCCGTCGTCGTCCACGCCGGCCGCGCCGTTCAGTTCGGCGGTATTCGTCCACATGTTGGCGGCCAGGTCGGGGTGGGCGTAGTCCACTCCCGTATCGACGTCGGCGACGATCACGTCACTGCCGGTCGCGGTCTCCCAGCCCTCGGGCGCGTCTACGTCGGCGTCGGGGGCGCCGCCCGTCTGCCCGGTGTTGTGGAGGCCCCAGAGCTCGCCGAAGCGCGGATCGTTCGGCGTGCGGAGCGTGTACTGGAGGTAGTTGGGCTCGGCGTACTCGATCGCCGGGTCCTCGGACAGGAGCACAAGCGCCTGCTTGACCGGGAGCGCGGCCGGCAGTTGGACGTGGACCCAGCCGGCGACGCCCGAGTCGGCGCCCGCGCCCGCGAGGTCGGCGGCGGAGCGCGCGCGCAGGCCCGCGCGCACGATCTTGTCGCGGGTCGAGGGCGGCGCGTCGGCGCGGAACTTCACCAGCACTTCGTAGGGTACATACTCGAAGCGATCGATCCAGGCGATGCGCTCGGTCCAGGGCATGGTCTCGAAGGAGCGCGCGGCGCCGGGGGCGGCGAGCGGGTCGGCCGGGGGCACCGGGAGCGCGCGCTGCGAGCGCGGATTCCAGGCGTCGAGGGCCAGGGCTTCGTCGGCCGGCAGGGTCGCGCCCGCGGCGCTCCCGACGCGCGTGTGCGCCGGGCGGGGGGCGGTCGCCGGGTCGCCGGCGGTCGCGGCGTCCGGCCGGACCGGGGCGGGCGTGCGGCGCACGACCTGGCCCTTCGGAGCTTCCGCGTCCCAGCCGTCCGGCGGCACGCTTTCGAAGTAGCGGGCGCAGGTCCAGCCCCAGAAGAGGAAGAGCCCGCTCAGGGCGGTCACCCAGAGCAGGAACGGATTGATGCGCTCGCGCAGGGTTCGAGTCCGTGGCTTGGTCACTGCGTGCTCCCTATCGCGTTATCGCTCGAGACGGCGATGAATGAAGGATCGAATCAGTATGCCACAGCGGAGTAGTCGTCGCAAGTCCAAATTCTGCCGGAACCTCCGGGCGCGCTCGGAATCAGCCACCGGCGCGCTCGCGCGGGGCGCCGCGGCGTGGCGGGCGGCCCGGATGCGGGACTCGGCCCGTTCGACACCGCGCCCGTGTCACGTGATCGGAAGCCGATCACCTGTCCCACTTCTGGACTTCCGGGGCGCGCGCCAGAAAGCCGCGTTCGAGTGCTGCAATCGCTCCAAGTTACTAGGGTTACATCGCTGCGTCCAGATTGTCAGCGGCCTTGGTCCCGAGTGCATTGCAAACATGGGTCCACCCTGTGCAGAATCGTGTCCGGTGGATTCTAATAGTAGGGGCCGGCGCCTGGCCGCGGGATCTTCCCCGCGGGGTGACATTTTGCGCATCGCCCGTTTACAAATCCGTGGCGCCTGACAAGCGGCTTGACGGGCGAAAACGGCTCGCCAGAAAACGGTCGATCGCTCCTAACTCAAGGAATAATAATGAGTTATCGCGAGGCCTCGGGCGCGCGGCGGATTCTTGCGGGAGGTCGCCCGGCCGCCGCGCGCTCACTCCGAGGCAAGTTGTGGGCCCGCGCCCGATTCTCGGGGCCACCGGGGCGCGTTCCGACGGCCCGCAGCCGCCGATTCCTCTTGACACTCCTTCCGCGGCGCGAGTAAGATTCTCCGTCCTTCGCCCCCCACCCCTCGGACTTCTACTGAGGTTCCCGGATGTTCAGAATCGGCATCATCGGCGGCGACGGGATCGGGCCGGAAGTCACGCGCGAGGCCGTCATTGTTCTGCAGCGCGCCGCGCGCCTCTTCGGAATCGAAATCGACCTCGTCGATTACCCCTTCGGGGCGGAACACTATCTCAAGACCAAGGAGCTGATCCCCGCCTCCGCGATGACGGAGATCCGCACCCTCGATGCGATCTTCCTCGGCGCGATCGGCGACCCGCGCATGCCCATCGGGATGCTCGAACGCGGCATCGTCGGCGAATTGCGCTTCGGCCTCGATCTCTACGTCAACCTGCGTCCGATCAAGCTCTACAGCGATCACCTGTGTCCGCTGAAGGGCAAGGGCCGCGCCGACCTCGACATCCTCGTCATCCGCGAGAATACCGAGGACGCCTACACCGGCATCGGCGGCTTCCTCAAGAAGGGCACCCCCGACGAGGTCGCCATCCAGGAAATGATCTACACGCGCAAGGGCGTCGAACGCGTGATCCGCTACGCCTTCGAGGCCTGCCGCAAGCGCAAGAAGAACTCGAAGCTCACCCTGGTCGACAAGGCGAACGCGATCGCCGCTCACGACCTCTGGCGCCGGACCTTCGAGGAGGTCGGCGCGGGCTACCCCGACATCCAGCGCGACTACGCGTACGTGGACGCGACCTGCATGTGGATGGTCAAGAACCCCGAAGGCTTCGACACCATCGTCACCACCAACCTGTTCGGCGACATCATCACCGACCTGGGCGCGATGCTGCAGGGCGGGCTGGGCATTGCCGCCGGCGGCAACCTCCATCCGGGCAAGGTGTCGATGTTCGAGCCGATCCACGGTTCGGCCCCGAAGTACAAGGGGAAGAACGTCGCGAACCCGCTGGCGTCGGTGAATGCGATGGGGATGCTGCTCGACTTCCTGGGCGTGGCGCCGGCGGCGGCGGCGATCGAG
>JACRIP010000132.1 GCA_016220045.1 Planctomycetota bacterium | reverse complement strand
CCGAAGTCCGCAATCGACCGCCGCGGTTGCTGTTGGGTTTCGGGCGTGAGCCCGACTTGGACTGTGGCGTCGGCGGAAACGCTCCCGCGCGCGGCCCGCTGCCGCGGAAGAGCCCCCCTCCGTGCCCGCACGGCGCAGGCGCGGACGCCTGCGCCACAAGACGGCCCGGGGCGAACCCGCCCGCTCTCGAGCGGATCTCATCCGTTTGTGGCGCCGGCCTTCCGGCCTGCGCCGCAGGGCCGATCAGCCCTGCACTTCTCTCCCCGGGCCGCTAGGCCGCGGTCGGTCGTTCCCGCGGCGTCGGGTCGCCCCCCGCCGCGCGCACGTCGGCCGCGTAGGTGCGCATCGCGACCAGGCAGAGGATGCCGGACAGACCGATGACCGGGGCGGTGAGCAGGAAGGCCCACGTGAGCCCCAACCAGGTCGACAAGGCGCCGATGGCGAGGGGAGACAGGACGTCGCCCAAGGCATGGATCACGGCGATGTTGATCGCGAAGGCGCGCGCGCGCAGATTCGGCGCCGTGACGCTGACGATCACCGCGTTGAGCGGTCCGGTATTGAGGAAGAGCAGCGTTTCGGCCACGAAGAAGGCGGACCAGTACACGCGCGGATCGGGGCTCAACGCGGCCAGGACGCAGACCGGCACTCCGAGCAGCAGCCCGATGCCGGAGACCAGAAGCGGGGCGGTCGGCCAGCGGGGCCGGAGCCGATCCGCCAGCCATCCCCCCACGGCGGTTCCCAGCGGACCCGCGATCACCAGCACGAGGCCGGACCCCGCGGCCGATTCGACCACGCTCAGTCCGCGTTCGCGCTGGAGAAAGGCCGGCAACCAGAGGGCAAGGCCGCCCATCACGAAGGTCAGGGCCGCGAGCGCGGCGGTGTTCGTCCAGTAGGTGCGATTCCCGAGGAGGTCGCGGTAGCTGGCGGAGGCCGCGGCGCCGCCGTCCTGCGCGCCGCGGGGCGGCTCCCGCAGGAAACACGCGGCCGCGGCGAACGCCAGCCCGGGCAGGCCGACGACGTAAAACGCGGCGCGCCACCCGTAGTGACCGCCCACCCAGCCGCCCACCAGGTACCCGAGCGCGAAACCGATCGGAATGGCGGCGTAGAAGACCGACAGCGCCGTGCTCCGCCGCGCGGGCGGGAAGTAGTCCGCGATCAGGGCCGGCGAGACCGGACCGTAGCCCGCCTCGCCCACCCCCACCGCCGCCCGCGTCCAGAGCAGCGCCGCGAAGGAACCCGCCATGCCGCCCAGCGCCGTCGCAACGCTCCACAACGCCACGCTCGCCGCGATCAGGTAGCGGCGCGGCCAGCGGTCCCCGAGATGCCCGAAGATCGGCGAGGCCACGAGGTAGACCGCCAGGAAGACGGACATCAACAGGCCGCATTGCGTGTCGTTGAGCGTGAACTCCGCCTTGATGTTCTCCAAGACGGCAGAGCCCACGGAGCGGTCCAGGTAGTTCAAGACGTTGATGACCGTCAGGAGCGCGAGGGCGCCGTAGGCATAGCGCAGCGAAAGGCGTGGCGCCATCCCCGCCGCCGCGGCGCCCGCGCTCGGGGAGGTTCCTGATCCGCCCCCCGGCTCCGCGCTACTCATCCTCGTCTCCCGCCGGCTCTTCGCCGTTGGGCAGGATCACCGCACCGGCCAGTCGCGATTCGACCAGGTGCTCCGCGAGCCGGGCGCGCACCGCGCGCAGCGGCAGCCGCCGCACCTGCGCGAACGCATCGAAGGCGTGCAGCCCGCGCAGCGCGTAGCCGAAGACCGCCGACGCCGCCGCTTCCGCGCTGTCGAACTGGCGGATGAACTTGCCGACGAGCTTGCGGCGCATGCGCACGAAGTCGCGCTTCGCGATCCCTTCGCGGTGCGCGCGGCGGATGCCGGCCAGGAGGGCGTCGCGCAGGCGTTCCGGCTCGTCGGTGTCGCCGCCCAGCGAGGTGTAGCCGAAGCTCGGGTGGGCCGCGTAGCCGTAGGCGAAGTCGTCGTCGATCAGGCCGTCGTCGTAGAGCCGGTTGGCGAGCCCGGAGCCGCGGCCGAAGCAGAGATCGAGGGCGATTTCGGTCGCCTCTTCGCGCGCGAAGAGCTCCGCGCCATCCACGCCGGGCGCCGCGTCCTTGAAGCCGAGCAGGAGTTTCGGCCGCGCCACGGCCATCTTCCCTTCGGTCCAGCCGCCGCGCGGCGTCTCCGGTTCCTCCGGGTGCACCGTCGCGGCCCGGCCGGCGGCGCCGCCATTCGCCAGGCTGATCCCGTGGGTCTGCGCGAGCCGGCGCACGCCGCGATCCACGCGGCAGAGCGTCCGGAAGGGATCGAGGTCGCCGGCGGCCACGAAAATCAGGTTGGCGGGCCGGTAGAAGGCGCGCCAGCAGGCGTCGAGCGTCTCCGGGCCGATCCCGCCGATCGACGCCACGGTGCCCGCGATATCGAGCCGCACCGGATGCCGATGGTACAAGCCGCCCAGGAGGTCGAGCACGATCCGCGACTCCGGCTGGTCGTCGTACATGCGGATTTCCTGCTCGATGATCTTGCGCTCCTGGTCGACGTTCTCGCGGGCGAAATAGGGTGAAAGCACGAGCCGAAGCAGGACCTCGAGGTTCTGGTCGAAGCCGTCCACGCCGGAGAAGTGGTAGACGGTGGAGGCGGCGTCGGTGCCGGCGTTGACGTAGGCGCCGAAGCGCGCGAACTCGTCGGAGAGGTCGCCGGACTGTTTCTTGAAGAGCTGGTGTTCGAGGAAGTGGGCGACGCCGGGCGGGGTGCGCACGACGGCGCCGCCGTTGCCGGCGGGCGAGAAATCGACGTCGATGGAACCGTAGCGGACGCCGAGGACCGCGGTCTTGCGAACGGCTTCGCGTTTGGGAATGACGTAGGCGGTGAGGCCGCCGGCGAGTTCGGCGGAAACGACGGTCTCGTGAAGGACCGGGTCCTCGCGCGTGGTGGGGGTCACGCGGGCTCCGTCCCGGGGGAGGGGGGGGCGGGCTCGGGGGCGGGCAGCCGCCGCGGCCGCCGGCGCAGGTGGCGCCGCAGGGTATGGGGGTTCATCGCCACGAGGTGCGCGGCGGCTTCGGCGACGTGGCCGGCCTCGGCGAGCGCGGCGTCGAGCACGGCGTAGCGGACTTCCACCAGGAACTCCTCCAGGTCGAGCGCGCCGGTCCGGATGGCATCGCGCAAGAGCGCCGGCTCCGGGAGCAGCGCGCGCCGGAGCAGGGCCCGCCCGCCCGCCGCGCGCCGGGGACGTCCCTCATTGCCGCGCATTGCCATGGCCTGCTCCCGTCGCTACCGACGGCCGCGCCCAAAATCGGGCGCGACCGCGCAGATTCTAGCCCTCCCGGGATGCGGCCACAACCAAAAGGCGGGGGATGTGCGCGGGTCCGATGGTGGTTGGCCGGCGCAGGGCCACGAAGCGGCCGGAAGAACCACGAAGGACGACGGGAACACGCAGGGCCACGAAGCGAGACCCACGAAGAACCACGAAGACAGGGGCCACGACGGGCCGCGACCGCAAGGGAGGGTGCGTGGGCACGTGTCGCCCACGGTCGCGGCCCGGCGTGGCCCCCGCGGCGTGGGCCTTCGTGGGGCGCGTGTGGGGGG
>JACRIP010000131.1 GCA_016220045.1 Planctomycetota bacterium | reverse complement strand
GCCGCGGCGGCGTCGGCCGGCGGAGCGCCCGGGTCGGCCGCGCCGCTCCCGGACCCGCCCGCCGCCTACCTGGAGGTGCGGGCGCGCGACGCGGCGGCGCTGGCGGAGCTGCGGGCGCGGGTCGCGGCGGCGGCGCCGGAGCTGGAGGTGAAGGCCATCGACCAGGTGATGGCGGCGGAGGAGTCGGCGCTCGGGCGGATCGAGTGGCTCTTGACCCTGATCGCGGTCGTGGTCCTGGCCACGGCGGGCCTGGCCGTGGCGAGCGCGCTGACGATTTCGGTGCTGGAGCGGCGCGCGGAGATCGGGCTCCTGAAGGTCCTGGGAGCGGGCGGCGGCCGCATCCTCGGGCTCTTCGTCGGCGAGTCGGTCGCCGTGGCGCTCGCCGGCGGGCTGCCGGGCGGGCTGCTCGGGCTGGCGCTGTCCGACCTGGTGGCGCGCAAGGTCTTCGGCGTGTCGGCCGGCGCGGACGCGCGGGCCGTGCTCTATTCCCTGGCGGCGGCCTTCTTCGTGGCCCTGGTCTCGTCGGCCCTGCCGGTGCGCCGGGCGCTGTTGGTCGACCCTGTAGTTACCCTACGCGGAGATTGATCCCATGGCCGTCGCGATCCGGGCGGAGCGCCTTACCCGCGAGTACGGGGGGGTGGCGGCGTTGGCGGGTATCGACCTGACGATCGAGGAGGGGGAGTGGGTGTCGGTCATGGGCCCATCGGGTTCCGGCAAGAGCACCCTCTTGAACCTCGTGGCGGGCCTCGACCGCGCGACGGGCGGGCGGATCGAAGTCTGCGGGTACGACCTGACCAGGCTCGACGGCGCGGCGCTCGCCGAGTATCGTCGCGACCGCCTGGGCATGGTGTTCCAGCAGTTTCACCTGATCCCCTACCTTTCCGCGCTCGAGAACGTGATGATTGCGCAGTACTTCCACAGCGCGACGGATGCCGCGGAGGCCCGGGGCTGCCTGGAGCAGGTCGGGCTGGGGCATCGGTTGACGCACCTGCCGGCGCAGCTCTCGGGCGGCGAGCAGCAGCGCGTGTGCATCGCCCGCGCGCTGGTCAACCATCCGCGGCTCCTGCTCGCGGACGAGCCGACCGGCAACCTGGACGAGCGGAACGAGAACGCGGTGATGGAGCTCTTCCATGGCCTGCACCAGCGCGGGCACACCGTGGTCATGGTGACCCACGACCTCGAGATCGGGAAGATGGCGCAGCGTCGCATCCTGCTGAACCACGGGGCGGTGGTGGAGCCGCACATGGTGATGGAGTCGTACGAGCGCTACTCGGACGAGATCCTGGAAATGCTGTACAAGTCGGACGGGGAGCGGGAGGGGGGGGAACTGAAGCCGCTGCACCAGATCCTGAAGGAGATCCCGGGCTCGACGCGCGAGATGGTGGGCTGGATGGAGGGCGCGGGGATGGTGGAGGTGCGGGAGGACCGGCTGTCCTTCCGCGAGCGCGGGCGGGCGCAGGCGCGCGAGGTGGTGCGGCGTCACCGGCTGGCGGAGAAGCTCTTCACCGACGTCTTCGAGGTGAGCCGCGAGACGATGCAGGCCGGCGCCTGCCAGTTCGAGCACATCCTGACGCCGGAGATGACGGAGAGCATCTGCTCGTTCCTGAAGCATCCCGCCACCTGTCCGCACGGGAATCCGATCCCGCACGGGGCGTGCTGCGCGCGGGCGGGGGGCGTCTGACGGCGTTTGACGTCGTTTAACGCCGTTAAACGCCGTTAAACGCCGTGCGAGGCGGTGACGATGGTGTGGATGCCGCCGCGGACGTTGAAGTCCGCGATCACTTGCAGGCGGCGGGGGTGGAGGGCGGCGACGAGGTCATCGAGGATCTTGTTGGTCACGGCCTCGTGGAAGGCGCCCTCGTTGCGGTAGGACCAGAGGTAGAGCTTGAGCGACTTCAGTTCGATGCAGAGCTGATCGGGTACATACTCGATCTGGATGTCGGCGAAGTCCGGCTGGCCGGTCATGGGGCAGAGGCAGGTGAACTCCGGGCATTCCATGCGCACGGAGTAGTCGCGCTCGGGGTGGGGATTGGGAATGCTCTTCAGGTCGCGGGAGGGCTGGGTGGACATCGCGTCTCCGAGGTGGTTGCCCTAGTGGCCCGTTGACGAAGTGCAGACTCGGATACTACGCGGATTGTCGATTGTCGAATTCCGATTGTCGGTTTCCCGATCCGCCCCACCCGTCCGGTGCGGCAATCGACATTCGACAATCGACAATCGACAATGCGTCGACCTGTGTCCGGACTTCGCCAACGGGCCACTAGGTCTGACCGGAAGCCGGACCGCCGAGGGCGGCCTTGATGCGTTCGAGTTCGGCGCGCTTTTGCGCCAATTTCTCCTCGTGCCGGCGTTGGACGCGCGTCTTGCGTCCCTCGTGGCGGGCGCGTTCGCGCTCGCGCTGGCGCTTGAGCTGGTCGTCGAGCAGGCGCCGGTGCGCGCTACGCTGGATCGCGGCGGTGCCGGAACCGAGGAGAAGCAAGAGGCCGAGAATGGTCATGACGAAGGGATAGCGCGTAAGCGGGCGCTCGAAGAGAGTCGCCGGGTCGAGCGGGCGCGCGTCCCAGAGGGCGAGCCCGCCGCCGACCAGGCAGAAGAGCGTGATGCCGAGCGCGAGGAGATCGGCAGGCCGCGTCACGGCGCCGCCGGCATGCTCGACCTGTGCGATCTGGTCGAAGAGGGTGTTCTCCTCGTCGAGGTCATGGGTCACGTCCTCGAGCGTGTCGCGGAATTGGTCCTCGATCTCCTTGATTTCGGCCTCGGTGCGCTGGAGCGCGCGCCGCGAGGACTCGTCGATCCGCGGGCCCGAGGTCTTGATCAGCGGCTCTCCCTGGCGCACCGCATTCGGGTTTGGTCCCTCCCAGCGCAGCGCGTAGGGCGTCCCGCAATAGAGGCAGAAGAACTGGGAGAGGTCGCGCGGAACCTCCAACAGGCCCGCGCAGGCAGAGCAGGTGAGGAAGATGGATTTGGACATGCCGCCCCCCGCGAATTGCAGAAGGACCCTTCGATCCGCCCGCCCCCCCGGGCGGACGGCCGCGATGGTACGCACCCGGAACGGTCGCTGTCAACGAAAAAAAGAGACGCTACCGATAATGCGTGGGGCCGCCCGGGGCCGGGTGAGCGGGGGGAGCGCTGGAGAGTAGGCGCGCGCAGGGCGCGTCCTCTGCGCCTACGGCGGCGCCGACTCGCGTGCAGGGGCGACCCTGGTGGTCGCCCCGATGGGCCGAATCCCGCGGCCGGTGGGGCGGGCACAAGGCCCGCCCCTTCGAGCAGGGCGGGGCCCTCGAGGCGGTGCCGACAGGCCCGCTAGTTCTGCGCGGCCGCCTCGGAGTCCGCATCCCCCGGCCCGTCGAAGTGGCTGCCGGCCAGTCGCGAGATGGTCCGGTCGCTCCACTCCAGGAGACGCGCTTTCGCGCGTTCGTCGCCGCTCTGGGCGCGCGCCAGCTCGGAGCAGAAGGGTTTGGCTTCGAGCAGGAGCTTGCGCCACTCGGGAGGGGAGAGGGTGTGGAGCTGAATGCCCGCGCCGGCGATCAGGGTCTGGAGCGCCAGCGCCTCCGTCGGGGTCCAGGCGACGCCGCTGAGGCCGACCAGGGCCTCGACCAGGTCGCGCTCGGCCGACGGATCCAGCGGGGAGGGCGGCTTTGCGGGCGGTAGCGGCTCGAGCATGTCGGCTCCCGGATGAAGCAGGGCTTGGCACTACAACGCTGATCGCCGCCCCAGGCAGACGGGCCGTCCGCGGCGCCGAGCAGCGTAGATTGGCTATCCAGCTCGTTTGTAGTTCCGTCTTCAGGCGGAACGATGGGCCAATTGCGATTCGTCTTCGGCGTAGGCTCCGCCTGAAGCGGCTGTCGCATAATATGCCGGAAGGGCGGTAGCGGCGAGCCGGCGGGGCGGACACAGGGGTCCG
>JACRIP010000127.1 GCA_016220045.1 Planctomycetota bacterium | reverse complement strand
GCGATGAAAAGCTCGAAGCGTTCGCACACCTTCGGGTCGTCGCGCTTGGCCTTGGTCAGGGGGCAGATCGCGGTCGGGTACTCGGTGATGAAGACCGGCCCGATCAGCGTGGGCTCGACGTGCCGCTCGAAGAGGTCGCCCGCGATCGCCTCCAGCGGCCGGCCCGCCATCGGGATCTCGTCCTTCTTGGCCTTCTCCAGGATCACCGTGCGATCGTCCCACGCGCAGCCGACGTACTGCGTGAAGAGGTCGAGATACTTCTTGCGCGGCCACGGCGGCGTCAGGTCGAGCGTGAGCTCGCCGTACGGGAGCTTCATGTCCGGCGAAATCTCGCGCGCGAGCGTCGTGATCAGGCCCTCGGTCAGGTCCATCATGTCGTTGTAGTCGCCGTAGGCCTGGTAGACTTCCATCATCGTGAACTCGGGGTTGTGGCGCTTGTCCATCCCCTCGTTGCGGAAGTTGCGGTTGATCTCGTAGACCCGCTCCATGCCGCCGACCAGCAGGCGCTTCAGGTAGAGCTCGGGCGCGATGCGCAGGTAGAGCTCCATGTCCTGGGCGTTGTGGTGGGTGGTGAACGGCCGGGCCGCGGCGCCGCCCGGGATCGGGTGCATCATCGGGGTCTCGACCTCGACGAAGCCGCGGGCGTCAAGATAGGCGCGGATCTGCTTGACGAGCCGGGTGCGGGTCAGGAAGGCCGCGAGCACCTCGGGATTGGCGATCAGGTCGAGGTAGCGCTGCCGGTAGCGCAGCTCGGTGTCCTTGAGGCCGTGGTACTTCTCGGGGAGGGGCAGGAGCGCCTTCCCGAGTAGGGTGAGTTCCCGAACCGCGACGGTGATTTCGCCGGTGCGGGTCTTGAAGAGCTCGCCGGTGACGCCGACGTGGTCGCCGAGGTCGAGGGACTTGAAGGTCTCCCAGGCGGCCTCGCCGATCTTGTCCTTCTTGAAGTAGAGCTGGATCTTGCCGGTCCAGTCGCGCAGGTCGGCGAAGGCGGCCTTGCCCATTTCGCGGATCAAGCGGAGGCGGCCGGCGACGCAGGCGGCGACCTGGCCGTCCTGGGCGGCGTCGTAGGCGGCGAGGGCCGCGGCGACGGGGCGGGCGCCGACGAACTTGTGGCCGAAGGGGTCGAGCCCGCGCGCGCGGAGCTTCTCCATCGTCTTGATGCGCTCGTCGCGTTGCTGGTTCGACATGGACGGATCTCCTGTGGAAACCGGATCGCGCGGGCGCGGGCCGAAGCTCCGCCGCGCAGAGGGGATGGGAAGGGCGGGGATGATAGCACGGGCGGGGGGGAGCGGCAAGCCCTTTGCGCCTCTTGCCTTCCTGCCGACTGGGTGTTTTAATTGGGCCTTCTCAGACGGGATGCGCGACGCGTGAAACCCCTGGCCTATCCGAAAACCGTGCGGCTGCTGCGGCGGCGCGACTTTGACCGGGTGTTCGCCGGAGGACGGCCCTTCCGCGACGCGCGGCTGACGCTGCACGTCCTGGCGAACGGCCGGGCGGAGAGTCGGCTGGGGATCGTGGTCGGGCGCAAGGTCAAGACGGCGATCGTGCGCAACCGGATCAAGCGCTGGGTGCGCGAGGCCTTTCGGCGGCGGCGCGCGGAGCTGCCGGCGGGGTTCGACCTCGTGGTGCTGCCGCGCGCGCCGCGGGAGCTCGACGCGGGCACGGTCGAAGAGAGCCTCGTGAAGCTCGGGGCCGCCTGCGCGCGGGCGTTGGCGCGGCGGGAGCCGCCGGCCGCGCCGCCCCCGCCCCCGCCCCCGAGCGGAAAGCAGGGAGCATGACGACGGGGTTCGCCCGGCTGGCGCGTCTGCCGGCGCTGGCGCTGATCGGCCTGATCCGGGTCTACCAGGCGACGCTGTCGAAGGTGATGCCGCCGGTCTGCCGGTTCCAGCCGACGTGCAGCCGCTACTGCGCGGAAGCGCTTCAGAAGCGCGGCTTCTGGGTCGGCGGCTGGCTCGGCGCGCGGCGGCTCTTGCGCTGCCAGCCCTGGGGCGGCTCGGGCTATGACCCGGTCCCCGAGGCGTCGAGCCCGAAGTCGACGCGAGTCTAAAGTCCCGAGTCCGAGGTCCAAGGTCCAAGGTCCGCGTCGGGCGCTGCCCGAAACCCAACCGGTTAGGGGTCAGGGATCAGGGGCCAGGGATCAGTGGAGAGTTGCCGCGGGATCCGCCCGTCCAACAGACCCCAAACGTCTGAACGGCCAAACGCCCAAACGTCGCCCGCCATGGTCTGTCCCTCGACGAGATCATGATCCGGCGTCAAGAGGTTGTCCGATCGACCTCCCCCTCACCTCGGAAAGGTCCTTGCCGTATGCGCATCGCGGACGCCCCGCTGGCTCCCTTCGGCCAGACGCTGCTCAACCTGGAGATCGAGACCAACCTGGTCCACAAGCCGGCCCTGATCTCGCAGATGGTCAACTTCCTGGTCGCGCACGGCTACATCCCGCTCGACGGCCGCGGCAAGGCCGAGCTCTGCTTCGACGAAGCCCTGGTCAACGCCATGCAGCACGGCAACCAGATGGATCGCAAAAAAAAGGTACGGATCGCGGTCTGCGTGGACGGGCAGCAGTGGGGGGCGTTGATCGAGGACGAAGGGGAGGGGTTCGATCCGCGTTCGCTGCCGGACGTGGCGTCGGAGGAGGGGCTGCTCGGCGAGTCGGGGCGAGGGGTATACCTGATGAACCGCTACGCCGACGACCTGATCTACTCGCCGAAGGGGAACCAGGTGCTGATCCGGCGGAAGCGCCGGACCAGCGAGCCGCCGACCGCGGTGAGCCAGCGCCCGGCGGCGGCGGCGCCCGCCGCGCCGGCCGCGGAGGTGGAGACCGTCGGGCCCACGCGCGTCTGGGCCGAGGCGGGCGCGTCGATCGTCGAGGTGACGGCGGCGAAGCTGTCGGAACAGAACCTGACCGGCTTGAAGCAGGCCTTCGAGTTTGCGCCTGGGCTGGGTCCGCGCGTGGTCGTGGACCTGGGCGCGGTCAACTACCTGTCGAGCGTGGTCATCGGCGCGCTGGTGCAGTACTTCAAGCGCGCGAAAGATGACGGCGGCGTGCTCCTGCTCTGCCGCCTGCAGCCCGGCATCCTCGACACGCTCAAGACCGCGCACATGGACCGGCTCTTCCCGATGGCGCCGGGGCGGGTGGAAGCGGTGGCCGCGCTGAATGCGGCCAAGAAGTAGGCGCGGCGGAGGCCTTGTCTCATGAGACGTCCGTCGACGGAGCGGGCGTAGCCGGGCCGCCATCTGCCGCCACCCGAGCCGATGGCGATCGGCGCACCTGTCCGGTTCTGCGAGACGAGAACGAAACCACAGAGGCACAGAGACACAGAGACGACGACGGGAACGAGGAGCAGGCCGTTCCGCACCTTCGTCACCGAATCTCGCCACGCGCCCTGGCGCGGAACGGCCTGCTCCTCGTTCCCGTCGTCTCTGTGTCTCTGTGCCTCTGTGGTTCAGTCGTCGTTGCGCAATACCGGACCTGCACCCTACCACGTCGGCTTGAGCTCGCGCGCGAAGTGGTCGCGCACCTCTTCCAGGATGAGCGTGATGAAGACGGCGACGCTGTAGTGGTCGCCGGGCATCTTGATCCAGCGCGGCTTCCCGTACGACTGCCAGAGCTTGCGGGCGTTGGCGAAGGGGACGACCTCGTCGCTCACGGCATTCACCAGGAGCACGCCCCGGCGCTTTTCCGGCGTCGCCCAGGAGAGCGGGTCGAAGGGCAGGCAGAGGCGGCGGACCGTGGGGAGATCGATGCCGTGCTCGATCGATTCGCGCTTGATGCGCGCGGTCTCGCGCGAGTCGTGCCAGAGGATTTCCGCGAGGTCGCCGCCCGCGAGCACGAAGACGCCCGCCTTGAAGGTCGGGGTAGCGCCGTAGGCGACGGCCGAGAAGAACCCGCCCAGGCTGACGCCCATGATGCCGACCTTGTCGCGCGCGATGCCGCGCTCGCGCACCAGGAAGGCGGCGGCGCGCTGGGCGTCCTGCACGCCCTGCGCGAAGCTCGCCTGGGTGCGTTCCTGATCGGAGCTGAGGGTGAGCGAGCCGGAGCGCACGCCCGGCGGGGAGCGATGGAACTGGTAGGGTAGATCCATCACGAAGGCGGCGAGGCCGCGGCGCGCGAGGTGGTGCGCGATGAGCCGTTCGAGAGTCGTGTCGCCGCCCTGCCAGATGGGGAGGATGACGACGGCGGCGTCGGTCGCGGTCTTGGGCTCGAAGAGGTCGCCGTAGACCGTGTCGTTCGGGGCGGTGCCGGAGGGCGCGGGGGACGGGAAGGTGACGCTCGCGACCGTGAGGGTCTTCTGGTCGCTCGTGGGGGTCACGACCGCGGCGAAGGGCGCGTCCTG
>JACRIP010000142.1 GCA_016220045.1 Planctomycetota bacterium | reverse complement strand
GGCGGCCGCGGCGCCGGTGGACGGCATTACTTTCGCGCGCCTCGAGGCGCTGCTCGGGCAATTCGCCGACCCGGAATTCGGCCCCCCGGACCTGGCCGCGCTCGGCCGGCTGGCGCCGGAGGCGGCGGAGCTGGCCTGGCGGCTTGGGCGCGAACGCCCGCACGTCGGCCGGCCCGCGCTCCTGGTCGCGCACGCGTGGTTCCTGACCGCCGACTACGGGCGCGCGCTCGCCGCCGCTACGGAAGCCTGCACGCGGAATCCGTTCCTCGGCGCCGCGCGGGTCTGGCGGCTGCGCATCCGCGTCGAGGCCGGGTGGCAGAGCGACCCGGAATTCGCGGCCGACGTGGAGGCGGCCATGCGGTTATCGCCTGAGGACCCGCAGCCGTGGGACTGGCTCGGCTACGCGCGCTATCGCAACCGGGACTGGACCGGCGCGATCGAGGCCTGGGATCGCGGGCTGGCGCTGGCGCCGGACTACGCGCCGCTGCACATGGGGCGCGCCCAGGCCCTGTCGAAGCTCAAGCGGTATCCCGAAGAGACCCGCGCGCGGCGGGCAGGGGAGGCGGGGCGCCCGGATCTGGCCGGAGCGCGCGATTATCACGTGCTCGCGAGCGCCAATCTGGCGAAGTACCGCTACGACCCGGCGAGCTACTTTTCGACCCGCGGGATCATCCATGCGCCGCGGGTTGCGCCGCTCTACGACCTGCGCGGGGAAGCCGGATGGGCGATCGTGAACTTCGACCAGGCCTTCCTCGACTTCGGGCGGGCCATGCGCTTCGATCCGCGGCGGTCGGTGAAGTTCTACGTCCGGGTGGCGGCGCCCTTCACGGTGAACAAGAAGACGGCGCAGTTGATGGCGATGAGGGTCGCGGGGGTGGTGCTGGACAACGAGGGCGACCCGGTGTCCTTCACGCTGCATCCCACGCTGGCGCTCTTCGGAATCACGGCGGCGGAGCTCGGGATCCGGGACGCGGGGAAAGCGCTCGAGATGGACCCCGGCTTCGCGGTGGCCTGGTCGATGCGGGGTCTCTTGCGGGCGCTCCGGGGCGACCGGGAGGGGGGGCTGGCGGATCTGCGGAAGGGGATCGAGCTGGCGCCGGAGGGCGGGATCCCGCAGTACCTGCTGGCGCGATACTACATGATCACGGGGGAGCGGGAGCCGGCGCTGGCGACGCTCCGGTCGCTGCGAGGGATGGGGGTTTCGCCGTACACGCTCGGGGAACAAAGCGAAGTGGTGCGCAAGGAGGAGGCGTTCAAGCCGATCGCCGAAAGCGACGAGTTCAAGCGCCTCCTCGCCGGGGAGTAGGGGGAAAGCCGGGGGGGGGATGAGGAGGCGGGAGGCGAGGGGGTGCGGGGGCGATGAGTAGTTCGGACCTACCCTCTCCCCTGCCCTCCCCCGCTGCGGCGGGGGAGGGGGACGGTGCGTGTGCGAATGGTGGGTAATGCGGCGGGGGACGGTGCGAGTGCGGATGGAGGGTGGCGGGGACACAAGTTGTTGTCACCGCGGTCGCCGGCCGGTATCATCCCCGTCTACAGCGTTTCTCGGAGGCAATCGGCACTGCAGGAGTGATCCTGCATATTGAGGCAGGAGGCCGGAATGGGGACCGCGGGCTCGTCGTCGCCCCTGGAACTGCGCGAGTTCATCGTGAAAGAGCACGTGGGCTTGCTCAAGCTGACGGACACCTACGACATCTTCAATCCCCAGACGCAGCAGCAGGTCGCGCTCGCGCGCGAAGCGATCGGCGACGGCATGAAATTCCTGCGCCTCCTGGTCAACAAGCAGATGATGCCCACGACGGTCAGGGTGACGGAGCGCGATGAGAACGGTCCGCTGCTGTTCGAGATTCAACGCGGCTGGACCTTCCTGCGCGCGAAGGTCATGGTCCTCGACGCCGCGGGGCGCGAGCTCGGCTACTTCAAGAGCAAGCTGTTCTCGCTGGTCGGCGGGTTCCTGGTCCACGACATGGCGGACCAACTGGTGGCGGAGGTGAAGGGGGACTGGAAGGGGTGGAACTTCACCTTCGTGGGGCCGAACCAGCAGGAGTTCGGGGTGGTCACGAAGAAGTGGGCGGGCGTGGCGAAGGAGCTGTTCACGAGCGCGGACACGTACGCGGTGTCGATCGCGCCGCTGGCGGACGCGGTGGCCAACAGCCGGATCCTGCTGCTGGCCGCGGCGCTGGCGATCGACATCGTGTTCAAGGAGGCGAGCTAGCACGACAACGCTATCGCCGCCCCATGCAGACGGATCGTCCGCGGCGCCAAGGACCGTAGATCGGCCATCCGGCTCGTTTGTAGTTCCGCCTTCAGGCGGAACGATGGGCCAATTGCGATGCGCCTTCGGCGCAAGCTCCGCCTGAAGAGGCGGTCGCAAAAGGCACTGGCCGCGCCCCGCCTGCCGAGCCCGGTTGCGGCGCCGGGGCGGACATAGGGGGCCGCCCCTACGTCCAGCGAGGGACTGTTCCGATCAGCGTGGACGGGACGCTCGATCCGCCCACCGGTGCGCCCGCTCATCTCCCGGCGGCGAAGATCTCGGCGCGCTCGGCGGCGGAGAGGAACGGCGCCTGGAGGCGGCGCGGGTCGCCGATCTCCTTGAAGAGCAGGTCGCCGCGGCCGAGCAGGCGCTCCGCGCCGGGCTCGCCGAGCAACATCCGCGACTCCACGTCCTTGGCCATGCGCAAGCCGACCCGGGCGGGCAGGTTCGCGTCGAGCGCGCCCTTCAGCACATCGCGGCTGGGCTGCTGGGTGGCGATGATGAGGTGAATGCCGGAAGCGCGCGCCTTGGCGCCGAGGCGCTGGATGCGTGCTTCCACCGCGCGCCGCTCGTCGCGGCCGTGGGCGATCAGGTCGGCGTACTCGTCGCAGAAGCAGACGATGCGGGCCGCCGGCCGGCCGCGGCGGCGTATCAGCTCCGCGAGCGTGTCGGCGCGCTCGGCCTCCAGCTCCCGGTAGCGGCGTTCCATCTCCTCGATCAACCCGTCGAGGACCTCGGTCACGTCCTGCTCATCCGGATAGACCAGCGCGGAGGGATGCAGCAGATACGGCGAGCCCTTGAGGTCGGCGAAGGCGTTGCGCTTGGGGTCGATCAGCACCAGGCGCAGCGTCTCGGGCGTGTTCCCGAGCAGGAGGCCGGCGAGGGCGGAGCGCAGCCACTCGCTCTTGCCGCTGCCGGTGGTGCCGGCGACCAGGATGTGGCAGTGCTCGGTGCGGTCGAGTTCGGCGGATTGCAGCGTGCCGTCGAGGTCCACGCCGAGTGGTACGCGGGCGGAGCCGAGGAGCGGGTCGGGCGGCGGGAGCTGGGGCCGGACGTCGGCGAAGGGTACGAGGCGGCGGTCGGGGCGCTCGACGTCCACCACCAGTCCGCCGCGGCTGACGTGCACGAAGGGGGGCGCGGCGAGTTTTAGGCGCACCCCGAGCTCCGGGGCGACGCGCTGCACCTGGGCGCTGCGCACGCCCTTCTGGGGATCGACCGGGAAGCGCAGGTAGGTGGGGCCGACGATCGGCGGGCCGGCGAGGCGCACCGGGGCCTTGTACTCGTCGAAGACGCGGAGGAGGCGGCGCGCGAGGTCGTCGTAGGGGGGGGAGGAGGCGGGTGCGGGAGGCGTGGGTGGTTCGGACCTGCCCGCTCCCCGGCCCTCCCCCGCAGCGGCGGGGGAGGGGGACGACCCGAGTGCGGCGGTGCCCCCCGCTGCGGCCGGGGAGGGGGACGGTGCGGGTGCGGGCAGCGAGCGTGCTGCGGCGGGGGAGGGGGACGACGCGGGTGGGGATGCGCTGGATGCGGCGGCGGGCGGCAGGACGCCCGCCATGCGGCCGTTCAGCGCGACCAGGCGGGCGCGTACGGGCTCTACCTGGGCGGAGGTGAAGAGCAGCGTTCGCTCGGCCGGACCGAAGGAGACCAGGGCGAGCGCGCCGTCGACTTCG